>CAYVDF010000031.1:0-3955 GCA_964450475.1 uncultured Pseudactinotalea sp. | reverse complement strand
CGCGTGCCGTGGACGCCCGGATCGCTGCGGGTGAAGACGGCGGAGCTCTCGCGGGTGTGCCCGTTCCCATCAAAGATCTCAACATGGTCGCAGGCCTGCCGATGCAGGCCGGGTCGGCAGCGCTCGCGGGTTTTGTGCCCGACTACGACGACGGCACGGTCACCCGGTTCGCTCAGGCCGGGGCGATCATGGTCGGCAAGACCGCCACGCCCGAACTGGGCCTGCCGCCCTATACCGAAACTGATATCGCGGCCCCGCCCCTCAACCCGTGGGATCCGACCCGTTCACCGGGAGGCTCCTCCGGCGGCGCCGGCGCGGCCGTGGCAGCAGGCATGACCCCGATGGCCCATGCCTCCGATGGCGGCGGTTCGATCCGCATCCCCGCCAGCGCGTGCGGCCTTGTTGGCCTCAAACCCACGCGCGGGCGCATCTCCAACGGACCCTTCGGCGTTGAGGGGGCGGCGCTCGCCACCCAGGGGGTGCTCACCCGCACCGTCGCCGATACCGCGCTCGGCCTCGACGTGCTCACCGGCGCCTGGCCCGGCGACGACCGTCTCCTACCCACCCCCACCCGCGGCTTCCTCGCCGAAACTCAGCCCACCGGCTCAACCCGGGTCGCTCCACTGCGCGTGGGCGTCCTGCTGGAACCGCTCATCGGCCGCGACACCCAGATCCACGACGAAGCCATCGCTGGAGTGCGCCGCGCCATTGACCACCTCCAGGGACTTGGCCACACGATCCTCGAAGTTCACCCGCCGTTCGAGCAAGAAGATTGGGATCCGTTTCTCGACGTCTGGTCGGTCATGGCCGCCCAGGCCCCAATCCCGGAGGCGGCGGAAGAATTCCTCGTACCCCTGAGCCGGTGGATGCGCGAACGCGGCCGCGGCGTCAGCGGCATCACCTACGCGAGCGCGATCGCCGGCGGCCAAATGCTCCACCGCCGCATCGCCGCCGCGTGGGCCGAAACCGACGTCATCCTCTCCCCAACCCTGGCCTGGCCCGCGGCCAAAATCGGCGCCATCCGCAACGACGCCGACCCGTACCAAGATTTCCTCGACCAGTGCCGCTACACACCGTGGACCTCCACGTGGAACATCATCGGCGCCCCCGCCATCTCACTCCCTCTCCATACCGCGATTATTGACGGCGTGGAGCTCCCTTTTGGTGTGCAGATCGGCGCCCGTATCGGTCAAGATGCGTTACTGCTGCGCCTCGCCGCGGATCTGGAAGATGCTGACCCGTGGGCGCATCCGCCACGGTGATCGTTATCCGAAATCTGGGGCTTCCCACGTGACCTTGCCAGCGCAGATCGTTTGCTGAACCGGCATATCTACGAGCTCGTCTGCTGGAACCTCCAGCGGGTTGCTCCCGAGCACGACGAGGTCTGCCGGATCGCCGACCTGAAGTTGCGCCCGCTTAGTTGACGCCGACAACGCGATCGCACGTTTGAGCCGCTCCTGTGGGTGCCACGCCGGGCGCTCTTTGGCTGCGCGAGTCTCGGCGGCGTGGATCGCGAGCCAGGGGTCTAAGCGGGCAACCGGTGCGTCGGACCCGAACCGCAGCTCCGCCCCCGCGGCGTGGAGCGAGGCCAGCGGAAATGTCCGATCTGTGCGTCCCGCCCACAGCTCCTCAGCAACGTCGAGGTCATCAAGCAGGTGCGCGGGCTGCACGCTCGCGGCGATCCCGAGCTCGTTGAACCGGGGAATATCGGCGCGTGCAATGAGCTGTGCGTGCTCGACCGTTCCGCGCGCACCCACCGCCTCGAATGCATCGAGCACGGTTTCGTTGGCGAGATCGCCGATCGCGTGGATCGCGCTATGGATCCCCGCGCCGTGCCCGCGGGCCATGAGGGCGCGCAGGCTGGAGGCCGAAAGATTGGGGCCGCCAAACGTGCCGTCGGGGTAGGGGTCGTGGCACCAGGCTGTGCGGGTGTTGAGCGAGCCGTCAAAAATAATTTTTAGCGGCCCCATCCGCACGAGCGCATCGTCTGCCTCGCCTGGCACCAGCGGATCCCCGGTGCGCAGGCCCTCCTCGATCGCGGCGTCAAGAAAGTCGGGCCACACGGCGGCGCTCACGCGCAGCGTAGAAAAACTATTTTCAATGCGCCGGCGCCACGCCCCGATCGTGTCGCTGAATTCGAAATCCACGATCCCGGTGATCCCGCGAGCCGCCGCGGTGCGAGCAGCGCCTGCGACCCACGCGTCGGTCAATTCCTCGGGTTCATCAGAGATTCGCGGCATGATCGCGAACCAATCATCCTCAACGACGAGCCCGCTGGTATCGGCTGAAGGCGGCGCAGAAAATAATTTTTCCGCCGCTGAATTCAGCCATGCCGAGTGCAGATCTGCGCTGATTAGCGCGGTGGGTAGTGAACCGGTTGCGGCATCGAGGTCCGCTTGGCTTGGGGCGCCGGGCGCGCCAAAGGGGCTGGCCCAACGCGAGTGCCACAGGCCAACCGCAACGAGGCTTGCGCCATCGCGAGCCACGTCGTGCGCGCGGGCCGCTTCGCGCACACGCTCGAGAACCTCAGCGGGTGAGCGCGTGTCCGAAAGATCGAGCCGCCGAGAGGCGCGCGCCCACTGATCCATGTGCACGTGGTGATCCCACAGCCCTGGCATCACCCACAAGCCGCCCCAACGCGAGGCGGGAGTAATGGAGACGAGCCGCCCGCCGTCTACAACAATATCGACGACGGGGCAGTCGCCGGATGGGGCGCTAAATGAGAGCAAACGAACGCCGCGTAACCGCATGCATCAAGCCTACGGTTACGCGGCGAACAGGCGTAATTACTTGCGCTCGTCGCCGAGTCGATCGTCGGTGAAGTCGCGAGCCTTCTCAACGTGTTCGGCAAACCGGCCGCCGGTGGCCTTATTGACGGCGTCGCGCGCCTTGTCGAGGGTGGAATCCGTGCGCTCTTCGTCGCGTAGGTAATCCTTGGCGTCATCGACCTTGTCGCGAATGCTGTCTGCGGCATCTGAGGCGGTGTCTTTGGCCTTGTCGACCGCATCCTCAGCGGAACGCTTGATCTTGTCCATATCCATGGCGACCTCCAATAGTTGGTTGCCCACCAACCTTTGCACGGGAGGGTGGCCCATGTCACGACCTCGAGGTGAACTCACAGGAAACTCACAGATAAATTCTTAACTTGAGTGGAATAGACTCAACTTTGCGTGTGTTGACTCTTGTGGATCACAAAATTCTCGGAGGTTAAATGAACACCAAAATGACGACCAAGTCCCAGGAGGCGCTTGCGGCTGCCATTCAGGCCGCCGCGGCCGATGGGCATCCCAAGCTTGAACCCGCCCACGTACTCCTTGCGCTGATGGCCGACCCGGCTGGAATTGCCGTAGGCGTGCTCGATGCACTCGGTGTGAACCAGCGCGAGGTCACCTCGCGTGCGCAGGCGCTCATTGCTGCCCTACCGAAGGTCAGCGGCAGCGCCGTTGCGTCCCCTGATGCATCCCGCGCAATGCACTCGGTTCTTGCGAAGGCCAGCGAGGAAGCCCGCGCGCTCGGGGATGAATACGTCTCAACCGAGCACCTGCTTCTTGGTCTCGCGGCCGATGGCCAGGTCGGTGCTGCACTGTCTGCGCTCGGCGCTTCGCGTGAGGCCATCCTTGATGCGCTCCCGCGCGTTCGCGGCAATGCCCGCGTCACCTCGCCCGACCCAGAAGGCACGTTCAACGCGCTCGAAAAATATGGCACCGACCTGACCGAGGCCGCGCGCGCCGGCAAGATCGACCCGATCATCGGCCGTGACGCCGAAATCCGCCGGGTCGTGCAAGTGCTCTCGCGCCGCACAAAGAACAACCCCGTTCTCATTGGGGATCCCGGCGTCGGTAAAACGGCCGTGGTTGAAGGGCTCGCCCAGCGCATTGTTGACGGCGATGTGCCCGAGTCCCTGAAGGGCAAGCGCCTTATCTCTTTGGACCTTGGATCGATGGTCGCGGGCGCG
>CAYVDF010000030.1:6081-14882 GCA_964450475.1 uncultured Pseudactinotalea sp. | reverse complement strand
AGGTGCCGGTGACGTGGGGTGTTGATGCGGCGCTGTTTGATCCCGTGCCGATTGGTGGCCTTGAACGGCTCTTTGGCGATACGCCCGACGATTTCGAGGATGACGACCCGTTTGACTGGGCGACTCCCGCCGAGATCGGCCAACTTTCCAACGCGATCCGCGAGCACCTCGCAGACGGGGAAAAAATAATTTCTCTTGGCTGGGCGACACCCGATTACTCCTCGTTCGCGCGCTCAGGCGCAGATGGCGCCGAGCTCGCGGCCGCGAACACCCGCTACTCCGATGATGTTCTGCGCCGCGCTGGCATGACCGCGAGCGAGGCTGTGCGGTGGTCCTTTGGTGCGCTGAGCCCGAGCGTGCATTCTGCGGCCGTGCCCGGGGTCGCAACGGTTCTCACCCCACCGATCGCAGGAGGCGCCTACCACCCCGGCCAGGGCAAGGACCCCGCCTTGTACTCCCCCAGCACGGAGTTCGTTGACCTCCTCACCGCAAAGCTCAGCCCTGCCGAACTCGCCGCGAAGTCGTTGATCCTGTCACAAACTTCCCGAGCGCACGTTGTGACTCTTCCCGCGGACCTCACCTTAGAGACGGCAACGCAGATCGCGGCCAACCTTCGTACCATGAGCGGTTTTTCGTGGATCGAGTTCGCACCGCTGGAACACACGATCGCGAGCCTCAGCGCAGCTGACGAGGAAGTCGCCTCAAACCCAGCGCCGACGCCAAAGCCAAGCGCACAGGTAGTCGCCGCGGCCCGCTTTCTGCGCAGCGCCGACGCTCTCGCCCCGATCACGCCGGATCCGGCGAAGTTCGAGGCCCTCGCCTACTCCACGATCTTCGCCCCGCTGCCCGAGCTGCACGAACTCGCGGGCGCTGCACTCGGCGACTCACCCCTGCGGATCCAAAAGCCTTCAACGGTCAATCTTATTTCGCAAGGAGGCACGCTACCGATCGGGATCGAAAACGCGAGCCGAATGCTCTTGGCGCCGACCGTCGTCCTCGATCCGGCCGATGCGCGACTGCTTGCAAACGAACCGGTGCGCGGTAACCTCGGCCCGCAGCAAAGCACGACCGTGCACCTGCCGATCACGGCCGTTGCGAACGGCAACGTCGAGGCAACGATCCACGTGCTCGGGCCCGCGGGTGAGGAGCTGGCGGAACCGAAAACCTTCACGGTGCGCGTGCGCGCAGACTGGGAAACCACCGGAACGGCCATCATCGCGGGGCTCGTTGCCGTAGGCTTCGTATTTGGACTGATCCGCAACATTCGTAAGGCATCCGCGCAAGGCCCACGGGAATAACGATGGCTAACAAATCGCTCGCCTCCTCGGCAGCCGTGATGGCGTCGGGAACCCTCGTCTCCCGGATCCTCGGGCTCGTTCGCGCCGCGATGCTTGCCGCCGCGATCGCCACGGTCGGGGGTGCCGCGGATGCGTTCTCTGTGGCGAATAAACTCCCGACGATCATCTACATGCTCATCGCGGGTGGGGTGCTCAACGCCGTGCTCGTGCCCCAGATCGTTCGTGCGATGCAGAACAAGGCCGATGGCGGCCACCGCTACGTCAACCAACTCTTGACCCTTGGCACGACGTCGCTGGCGATCATTACCGGGATTCTCACCGCGGGCGCCGGCATCCTCGTGACGATGTACGCGGCGACGATGAGCCCCGATTGGAAGCCGCTCGCCGTCACGTTCGCTTACATCTGCATCCCGCAGCTGTTCTTCTACGGCCTGTACACCCTGCTTGGTCAGGTGCTCAACGCGCGCGGCAATTTCGGCCCATACATGTGGGCGCCGGCGCTCAACAACGTTGTGTCGATTATCGGGCTTGGGGTGTATCTATACCTTTACGGCACTTACCAACTGAGCTCCGGTCCCGAGGTCTGGGATTCCACCCGCATCTGGCTCGTTGCCGGCACCGCCACGGCCGGGATCGCCGCCCAGGCGCTCGTGCTCATCATCCCGCTGTACCGCAGCGGTTTTCGCTTCACGCCGGTGTTTACCTTCAAGGATTCCGGGCTCGGACGTGCCACCAAGGTCGCCGGCTGGGCATTCGCCGCGCTCTTAGTGGGCCAACTTGGCTACCTCATCATCTCGAACCTGTCGGCCGCGGCCGGTGCCGAGGGAGTTCGCCTAGGCATCACGGTCGCTGGCAACGCAACGTACGACCACGCGTTCGCGATCTTCATGCTTCCCCAATCGCTCATCACCGTGTCATTGGTGACGGCGATGTTCACCCGCCTCTCCCAGCGCGCCGCCGCGCGTGAGTACGGCTCCGTGCGCGATCAGCTTTCGATGGGGCTTCGCACCCTAGCGGTGTTCACCGTGTTCGCCTCGGCCGCGCTCATTGTTCTCGCGATCCCAACCGTCGCGGTCGTGCTCGCCGGCACCCAGGAATGGGAGTTCCAACGCGCGATCGGCCACGTCGTTGCCACCTTCGCCCTCGGGCTCGTGCCAATTGGAGCGTGGACGATGATCCAGCGCGTGTACTTCGCCTTTGAAGACACCCGCTCGCTCTTCCACATCCAGATCCCGATGATGCTCATCGTCGTCTCATCCGCGGCGATCGCGTACTTCCTGTTTCCCCCGACCTGGTGGGTGGTTGTTGGTGCAGGCCTTGGCACAACGATCTCCAACACCTTCGGTGCCCTCGTCGCCTACCTCGCACTGCGCCGCAAACTTCCCTCCCTCGACGGCTCCCGCGTCTTACGCACGCACCTGCGCCTGCTCATCGCGATCCTTCCGCCCGCTCTCACCACGTGGGGCCTGCTGCACCTGTGGGGCGTGCGCGCCGGACTCGCCGGCTCCTTCCTGCGCGTTGCCGTTCTCGGCACCTTCATGCTCGTGTTCTACCTCGTCATGCTCCGCCTGCTTCAGGTCACCGAGCTCGACGGCCTCCAGGTGCGAATCCTGCGCATGCTCCGGCCGATCACGCGGCGCCTCTCGCCACTCGTTAACCGTCTTCCCGGCAGCGCCATTTTGCGTAGGATAGGAACATTCTTTGCACCCTTCGAATCGAGAGCGAGTGCCGTGAGCTCCAAGTGGACCGTTGGGCAATCGATCGGCGATAACTACCAGTTAATCTCCCGAATGACCTCCCACACCGAGGATCACCAATCTCTGACCTACTGGGAAGCCTTCGACACCTCCGGTGACCGCACCGTCCGCCTCCTCACGCTTTCTGGGGCACCCGAGCGCGTCACCGCCGCTCTTGATGCCGCTCGCCGTCGCAAGATTTTGGACGACGCCCGCTTCCCTCGCGTACTCGACGTCTTCCACGACGGTGACGACGGAATCGTCGTTACCGAACCCGTGCTTGGAACGACCCTGACCGAACTCATCAAGGCCCACGCTGTCTCAGCGAGCGACGTGCGCTCGATCGTGGGCGAGGTCGCTGTGGCGATGGAACGCGTGCGCCACCTGGGCTACCAGCACCTTGCCCTCACCCCTGACTCCATCTGGATTCACGACCGAGCCGTCACAATCGTTGGGCTCAGTATCGACGCCGCGCTTACCGGCATTACCGCGAAATCGAGCGATCACGGCGCCCGCAAGGACACGATCGCGCTCGCCCACATTCTTCTGGCTGGGCTCTCTGGCACGTGGGTCGGCACCCGCTCGGTGAATCTTCCACGCCGCAGCGCAATATTCACCAGCGCCGAAAACCTCCACGATATGGCGCCCGAAGCGCCCCTGGATCTCATCCGGCTCGTGTTCATCACCGGCAGCCCATTTGAGCATGGCCCGCACACCCCGCAGGAGTTCGCCGACAACCTGCGCCCGTGGGATCCAATCCCACGCATCGACGGACCCGAGTTCATCGCCGAGGACTTCGTCACCGGCGAATTCCTCGCCGTCGGCGCAGCTGCGCCCGAGCCCGACGACGAGCCCGCCCCGAGCGTCGTGGCTTCAGAAAGCCCCGAAAGCCGCAGGCACCGCCGTGGCGTGAGTGAAACCATACCGCCGGCGGCCTCCATCGTGGCTGCACCGGCCGGCTGGGATCTCACCGAGGATGCGCCCGAAGCGACCCTACGGCGGGCGCCCGCTCCGAAGCTGCAGGTTCCTGAGCACGGTGACTCGCCATTTGGTCCGGCTCCGCAACGCCAGTACACACCCGTCGCGCCGCCCGAGCCTGCGCCAGAACCCACAACGCCGGCGTTCGCACCGGTCAGGGCAGGATCATCGCCCCACGACCGATTCCGCGAGGTCACTTCCAACGTCGTTGATCAGTTCCGCCCCATCGAGGGTGAAAAACAAAAACGTTTCAACCCCTCCGGCTTCGTTCTCCTGACGATGCTCGCACTGCTGATCTTCGCCATCGTTCTAGCCTCCTCGAGCCTGCGCGATGCATGGAACTGGGAACCCGAACCCGGACCCACCCAAACGGCGCCTGCGTTCGCCCCAACCGAGGCTCCCGAAGAACCAGAAGGCGGGGCTGCGCCGCCCGAAGGAGACCCCGACGACGAACCCGCGCCAAAAGAGATCGTCATCGCCGAAGCGATCACGTACGACCCCTCCACCGGTGGCGGGGAAAACCAGGACATCGCGGCACGCGGGATCGACGGCAACCCCGAGACGTTCTGGCGGTCATTGCGATACCAAAACCCAAAGTACGGCATCAAGGCCGGGCTCGCGTATTCCGTCGTGTTGGAGGAGGAGTCCCCAGTTTCTGAGGTGATCGTGCACATGCGCGGCAAGGGCGGCAAGGTGGAGATCCGTGCCGGCGATCCGCGCAACCCCACCACCGGGGAACTCCTCGGGAGCGGACCCCTCGATGGCGCGACCACCTTCACCTTCGATAAGCCCGTTTCCACCGACACAATCGTGCTGTGGTTCCCCGAACTCCCCCGCGCGGATTCCGATGGAATGAACCGGATTGAACTTGCCGAGGTCACGCTTAAGTGACCCAGGCCACGAAGCACGCACCCTCATGGAACACAAGGCCCCGATTGCGTGTTGGGGTATGTGAGACTTAAATAGAATCACCGATTGGAAGTACCTGTGGCTACACCTACACACAACGTCATCATTGTCGGCTCCGGCCCGGCGGGATACACCGCAGCCATTTATGCCGCGCGCGCGGGTCTTGACCCGATTGTTTTCGCTGGCTCAATCGACGCCGGTGGCGCGCTGATGACCACGACCGATGTGGAGAACTTCCCTGGCTTCCCCGACGGCATCATGGGTCCAGAACTCATGACTCAGCTGCAGGCCCAGGCCGAGAAGTTCGGTGCGGATGTGCGTTTTGAGGACGTCGAAACGGCTGAGCTCACCGGCGACGTCAAGTCGGTCACCACGGCTGACGGCGAGACCTTCTACGCCCGTTCGGTCATCCTCGCGATGGGTTCGGCGTACAAGGAGCTCGGCCTGCCCGAAGAGAAGCGCCTGACCGGGCACGGCCTGAGCTGGTGCGCGACGTGTGACGGCTTCTTCTTCCGCGACCAGCACATTATCGTCGTTGGTGGCGGCGACTCCGCGATGGAAGAGGCCCTGTTCCTCTCCCGTTTCGGCTCGAAGGTCACGATCGTTCACCGCCGTGACGAACTGCGCGCCTCGAAGATCCTCGCCGATCGTGCCATGGCCGATCCGAAGATCGAATTCGCGTGGAACAGCCAGATCGTGCAGATCCTTGGCGATGAGAAGGTCACGGGTGTTCGCCTCGCCGACACCGTCACCGGCGAAGAGCGCGACGTTGAGGCCGGTGCCGTCTTCGTCGCCATCGGCCACCTGCCCCGCACCGACCTCGTTGCCGGCCAGGTCGACCTGAAGGACGGCGGCTACATCAAGGTCGCATCGCCCACCACGAACACGAGCCTCGAAGGCGTCTTCGCCTGCGGTGACGTTGTTGACGACGTGTATCGCCAAGCCATCACGGCTGCCGGTACCGGGTGCTCAGCTGCCCTCGACGCCGAGCGTTACCTCGCGGGCCTCGACGCCAACGTACCCGCAGTCGCAACCGCCTAGATTCCGCAAGAAGTCAACGTTTCCTAAATTTGGAAGGTAAACAATGAGCAAAATTGTGAACACGACCGACGCGACTTTTGACGCGGACGTCCTCGACGCCGATGGCCCAGTTCTTGTGGACTTCTGGGCGCCGTGGTGCGGCCCGTGCCACGCGGTCGCCCCGATCCTTGAAGAGATCGCAAACGAGACCCCGAACCTGACCGTCGCGAAACTGAACGTCGATGAAAATCCGCAGACCGCGGCCGCCTACGGCGTCATGTCGATCCCGACGATGAACCTGTACGTCAAGGGCGAGGTCGTTGGCACGATCATCGGCGCCCAAGCGAAGCGGAACATCCTCGCAGAAATCGAGAAGTACGTATAACGATGGCGCAAGGTACCCGTCTCGACCCTTGGTTCGATTCCTACTCCGAGCGCGCCCACCACATGAAGGCCTCGGCTATCCGAGCCTTGTTTGCGGTGGCCAACCGCCCGGAAGTGGTGTCGCTTGCCGGGGGGATGCCCTTTCTCGACGGGTTACCTCTCGACCACGTTGCCGATATCAGCGCCAAGCTTATTCGCGAGCACGGCACCTCAGCCCTCCAGTACGGATCGGGCCAAGGTTTGGCGGAACTGCGGGAGCAAATCACGCAAGTGATGGCGCACGAAGAGATCCGCGCCCACGCTGACGACATCGTCGTCACCACCGGATCCCAGCAAGCTCTCGATCTCGTCACCCGGATCTTCATCGACCCGGGTGACGTGATCATTGCCGAAGCCCCGAGCTACGTTGGTGCCCTCGGGGTCTTCTCCGGCGCCCAGGGCGAGGTCGTTCACGTTCCCATGGACGACGACGGCCTCATTCCCGAAGCGCTCGAATCCACGCTCGCAAAACTGAAAGCAGCCGGCAAGCGCGTGAAGTTTATTTACACGGTGCCAAACTTTCACAATCCCGGAGGCATGACCCTCAGCCTCGAGCGACGTCCACGGATCGTGGAAATCGCGCAGAAATACGGCGTTCTTATCCTAGAAGACAACCCCTATGGGCTTCTCGGTTTCGACAGCGACCCGCTCCCTGCGCTCCACTCCTTCGCCCCTGACCAGGTGATCTATCTCGGGTCGTTCTCGAAGACGTTCTCCCCGGGATACCGGGTCGGGTGGGCTCTCGCCCCGCACGCGGTCCGTGAAAAACTTGTGATTGCCTCAGAAGCAAGCATCCTGTGCCCGTCCATGCTCGCGCAGATGTCAATCTCCTTCTACCTCGAATCCTGGGACTGGCTCGGGCAAGTCAAGAAGTTCCGCGAGGTCTACCGCGAACGCCGCGATGCCGTGCTCTACGCGCTGGAGGAACACATCCCCGACGCAACGTGGACAGTGCCCCAGGGCGGTTTTTACACATGGGTGACCCTCCCCGACGGGTTAGATTCCCAAACGATGCTTCCCCGTGCCGTCACCGAGCTCGTCGCCTACGTCCCGGGCACCGCATTCTTTGCTGACGGCGGTGGCCGCTCCAACATGCGCCTCTCGTTCTGCTACCCCACGCCCGAGCGAATCACCGAGGGCGTACGCCGCCTGGCTCGGGTCGTGAACAAGGAACAAGAACTCGTCGAGATGTTCGGCATCGATGGCGTCAGCACCCTCGATGGCACCCACGCTCCTGGACCGGATGTGAACTAATGAATCTCGAAAATAACGCTTCTACCAGCACAAACGCATCCGAAGCGCATGTTTTGATCCTCTCTGGTGGGCTGTCCCACGAGCGCGATATCTCTATTCGTTCGGGCCGCCGCGTAGCTCAAGTCCTCCGTGACAACGGCTTTCGCGTCAGCACCGCAGACGTCAATACCGATCTCCTTGCCACGGTCGAAAAGCAGCGCCCTGACGTCATTTGGCCACTCCTTCACGGTTCGACGGGTGAAGACGGCGCTCTCGCCGACCTTCTCGCCCTCACGGAAGTCCCCTACATTGGTTCTCGTGCATCGGCATGCCAAATTTCTTGGTCGAAGCCCATCGCAAAATCGATCATTGAGCGTGCTGGAGGCGCAACGCCCAAGTGGACGACCTTCACCCAACAACTCTTCCGTGACGTCGGTACCCCCGGTGTTTTAAAACTCCTCTCCGATAATTTTTCTTTCCCGCTCGTCGTCAAGCCCGCGAGTGGAGGATCTGCCCTCGGCGTCACCGTCGTCACTGAGTATTCAGACCTCCCCCAGGCGATGGTGTCGGCGTTCGCCTATCACGACGTCATCATGGTCGAAGAGTACGCCCAGGGAATTGAAGTTGCCGTTTCCGTCGTGGACTTCGGCTCTGGCCCGCAAGCCCTGCCAATCGTCGAGATCGCGACCGATGGCGTGTACGACTACGACGCCCGCTACAACCCAGGCCGCGCGACGTACTACGTCCCTGCACGCCTGTCAGAGGAACAAACAGCGGCTGCACGCGACCTCGCACTCCTTGCACACGACAACCTCGGCTTGCGGCACTACAGCCGCACCGACATGAAGGTCTCCGCGGACGGCGTCGCCCAGTTCTTTGAGGTCAACGTGGCCCCTGGCATGACCGAGACCTCACTCGTACCGCAGGCAGCCGCTGCAAGTGAATACGGCGTCGAGCGCGTCTACCGCACGCTCATCGACATCGCGCGTATGTGACGACCGTTCGTGTTTCACGTGAAACACGAACGGAGGAGCGCCCTAGTCTTCGCGCTTGAACACGCCTGGGTCGCCCGGAGCGAGCGTTTCGAGGATTCGGTTGAGGTCGTCGACAGTTGCGAACTCAATCGAGATGTTCCCGCGCCGCTTCCCAAGCGAGACCTTGACCCGTGTGTCGAAGCGATCTCCCAGTCGAGATGACAGATCAT
>CAYVDF010000030.1:0-5981 GCA_964450475.1 uncultured Pseudactinotalea sp. | reverse complement strand
AGCGAGACCTTGACCCGTGTGTCGAAGCGATCTCCCAGTCGAGATGACAGATCATCGAGCGCCGGCATGCTCGTGCCCATGCGGGGAGCTCTCTTAGGCGCATCGAAATCCACTTCGCCAAGAGCAACAATTTCTTCGGTTGAGCGAACGCTCAGGCCTTCGGCAACAATGCGTTGGGCGAGGCGTTCCATCTTTGCCGGCTCATCAAGGCTCAGAAGTGCGCGTGCATGGCCCGCTGAGAGAACTCCTGCAGCAACGCGGCGCTGCACCAGGGGTGGGAGCTTCAGCAGGCGCAGGGTGTTAGAGATTTGCGGGCGTGAGCGTGCGATACGCCGCGCTAGTTCTTCCTGCGTGCAGCCGAAGTCTTCGAGCAGCTGCTGATAAGCCGCAGCTTCTTCCAGCGGGTTGAGTTCTGCCCGGTGAAGGTTCTCTAGGAGAGCATCACGCAGCAGGTCATCCTCTGACGTTGAGCGGATGATCGCAGGAATCCGCTCCAAACCAGCTGCTGTCGCAGCCCGCCAGCGACGCTCCCCCATGACGAGTTCATACGGAGCATCGCCATCTTGTGGATCTGGCAAAGGCCGCACGACAACAGGCTGGAGAACGCCGACCTCGGACACCGAGTCGGTTAGCTCTTGGAGGTCGTCCTGATCGAAGACCGTTCGTGGCTGGGCTCGGTTTGGCGCAATATCGGAAACAAGTAGGTGAGCGAACTCTGCACCAGGAACCTCGACGAGATCATGCGTTGCCGTTTCACGTGAAACATCTGCGGACGCGGCGTCCTTCTGAGGGAAGAACACATCCACAGGGCGCGAGGTGGCGTGCTGAACTCCCGTGGTTCCCTGCGGGATGAGTGCCCCAAGGCCTTTACCAAGTGCGCGGCGACGTTCTGACATCTTCATCCATCCTCTATTCGCGGCGTGCGCCGCGTTCGGCAAATTCCTGTGCTGCTCGTAGGTATGCAAGCGCTCCCGTCGAGCGTGCGTCATATGTAATCACTGTCTGGCCGTGCCCTGGCGCCTCCGATACTCGAACAGACCTGGGGATCACGGTCTTTAGGGTTTGCGCATCGAAGTGCTCGCGAACTTCTTCCTCTACTTGAACTGCGAGGTTCGTGCGCCCGTCATACATCGTCAGCAGGATTGTTGACACGTGCAGAGCCGGGTTCATGTGCTGCTGGATGAGCGAAATGTTCGATAGAAGCTGGCTTAGCCCTTCGAGCGCGTAATACTCGGTCTGGATCGGAATGAGCACTTCCTCCGCTGCGACGAACGCGTTGATTGTCAACAATCCCAGGCTTGGCGGGCAATCGATAAACACATAGTCAATTCGAGGTTCACCGGCGCGTGAACGTGCCTTCAAGTACTCGGCCAAGGCGTTCCGAAGTGCCGATTCGCGGCCCTCCCGCATAACAAGCTCGATCTCCGCACCTGAAAGATCAATGGTTGCCGGCAGCACCATGAGCGTGGAGAGCTCTTCGTGAATTTGAATCGCTTCGGCCATCGGCATGTCGTTGATGAGCACATCGTAGGTCGAGGGTGTTCCAGCCCGGTGGTCAATGTTCAGGGCAGTCGACGTGTTTCCCTGGGGATCGTTGTCGATAACGAGCACCCGAGCACCCTTCTTCGCCAACGCTGCCGCGATGTTGACCGACGTCGTCGTTTTTCCAACGCCGCCCTTTTGGTTAGCGACCGTGATGACGCGGGTTTGTGGGGGGAGTGGGAATGCCGCGCCTTCGAGTTCGATGCGTCGGCGCGCATCTTCCGCGAGCTGCGCGGCAAGCGGTGTCGAGGCATCGGCATCCGGTACCGCAGCTAAGAGAACGTCACGGTCCCTAGGATTACCTGATGGTCTCACTCGCTAATTCCCTTCGCTGTACTACTACGTCATAGCCTAACTGCACGAACCGACAACACGCGGTAAGTCAGCGTTTCACGTGAAACGCGTCGTTCATGAGGACGCTCGGGCAATCTCCGCAACGTACGTCACGTCACCGTCGCCGGCAATGTCAACCTCGTGGACGTCGATAACTTCGGCGGAGAATCGCTTCAAGACATACTTGGCTGCTTCGATCTCGTGGTGGACTCGCTGGCCTTTCAGCGCCAAGAGTCGTCCTTTCGGTGCAACAAGTGGCATTGTAAAACGCAACAGTTTGTCCATCGCGGCAACGGCGCGAGCCGTCACGACGTCGAAGGTTTGGTGCTTGTGGAGTTCTTCAGCGCGACGGCGTTCGATGACGACGTTGTCGAGATCGAGGTGGTCGACGACTTCGTGTAACCACTCAACGCGTCGTTCCATCGGCTCAATGAGAGTGAAGTCGAGTTCTGGGCGCATGATCGCGAGAACGATGCCTGGTAAGCCCGCGCCAGAACCAACATCAGCGACCATGCCTTCGTCAGGAAGGAACTGCGCTACAGCGGCGGAGTTGAGGATGTGACGTCGCCACAGGCGGGGGAGTTCACGTGGGCCGATGAGACCACGGAGCTCCCCTTCCTCAGCCAGCATGCGCGCATATTCTTGCGCAGCAGAGTATCCGTAGCCGAATGTTTCACGTGAAACTTCGGCGTCGTCACCGACAATGTCAGGCATCGATACGGATGACGACGCGGCGGTTCGGCTCAACGCCCTCGGACTCGCTGACGAGACCGGCTTCTGCAACGACGTCGTGGACAACCTTGCGCTCGAACGGATTCATCGGCTCCATCTCAACTGACTCGCCCGTGTCCTGGGCACGCTTGATCGCTTCCTTCGCCAGTTGGGCAAGCGCGTTGCGACGCTCCTGACGGAAACCGGCAACGTCGAGCATGAGGCCGGATCGTTCACCGGTCTTCGTTTGAACTGCAAGGCGGGTGAGGTCCTGAAGTGCGTTGAGCACCTCGCCTTCTTCACCAACGAGGGCGCGAAGCCACCGCTCGCTGCCCTGCTCAGCAACGATCGCTACGGAAGCCCGACCGCCGTCAACATCAAGGTCGATATCGCCGTCAAGATCAGCGATATCGAGGAGTTCTTCGAGGTAGTCCGCGGCAATGTCACCTTCGAGTTCAAGGTGCTTGATCTGTTCGGGGGAGAGGGAGTCAGTCATGGCAGTCCTATAAAGAAGTCAGAGATTAACGTTTGCGTCGTGGCTTGCGTCGTGGCTGCTGTCGCTGGCCCGTGGGCGGGGCAGGAGGCTCAGGAATCTCGGCGGGATCGACCGCCTTTCCAGCGTCGTCAAGCACGAGGCCCTTGCGCTCGGCCTTACGGGCGCGGCGCTCCAAGAGCATCCTTTCGGCTTCAGACCCAGGCGTCGGGTTATTGCGGATGACCCACCACTGCTGACCCATCGACCAGATGTTGGAGGTGGTCCAGTAGATCAAAACACCGATCGGGAAGGAGACACCAGAGACGACAAAGACACCAGGCAGGATGTACATGAGCATCTTTTGCTGGCGAGCCATCGGGTTGTCCAGGGCGGACGCAGGCATGTTCTTCATCGTCAGCTGACGCTGGGTGAAGAGCATCGATGCGCTCATGAGAACAACGAGTACTGCGGCGATGACCTTAACGGAGATGACATCGGAACCCAGGAAGGTGTCGGCAAGCGTCGCATCACCGAGAAGTTTCGCGCCGTGAATTTGCTGCGCGAGTTCCGGCGTCAACGGGCCAATACCCTGTGGCCGGACATACGTGCCGTCAGCGATGTCCTTCAAAGCGATGAGGACGCGGAAGAGAGCGAAGAAGATCGGCATCTGCAGCAACATCGGCATACATGATGCGAACGGTGAGGTGCCGGCCTCGCGGTAGATCGCCATCATTTCGGCCTGCATGGCCTGGCGGGAGGCGGTGTCGGTACGTCCCTTGTACTTCTTCTGGAGCTTTTGAATCTCGGGTTGAACGATCTGCATTCCTCGTGAGGCCTTGATCTGGCGCACGAAGAGCGGGATAAGCAGCACACGAATGAACACCGTAAGCGCGACGATGGACGCGACCCATGTCCAGCCGCTATCAGGACTCATCCCGAAGAAGGAGAAGACTTTTTGTGCTCCCACCATGATGTAGGCGACGGCCCACTTCAGGGGAAACAAAATCTTGTCAAATGTTCCCATGCAAGGTACTCCAAGAAGGTGCGGCAGTCTCAGGCGAGGTGCGCCCGGTGCCGAGGGTGGCGGACGAATCGTGTGTGGCAGCCGGCGCCTGGGCGCCATGCGCTACCGATTCGGGGTCGATTCCCCGAGAAGACTTGTGTGGCGGGACATGATCGACTCCACCTCTCGACCATGGATTACACCGCAGGAGGCGCCACGTCGAGAAGTAGAGACCCTTAATGGGCCCGTGGAACTTAAGCGCTTGAATAGCGTAGGTCGAGCATGATGGGTAGTACCGACACGTCGGAGCAAACCACGGGGACACAACGAGTTGATAGCCCCGGACAAGCCCGGTGAGGATCGAGACGAGCAGCTTGCGGATCATTGCAGTGCTCCAATCTTTCGAAATCCTCGGATCATTTCTTTTTTCAGATCCGTAAACGTTGCTGTGGCTGATGCTGGTAGAGCCCTCACGACAATGTCTGCCGGGGGTGCGATGTGGTGAATGAGTTCGGCAACTCCATGCCGGAGCCTGCGCTTTACTCGGTTACGCTCCACTGCGTTGCCAATGGCCTTAGATACAACGAAACCCACCCGCGTCGTACGGGTGGATTCCGGTAACACGTGTAGTACCACGTAGCGCCCCCCAACACGTTTCCCGCCGCGTGTAACCGAGCGAAAATCTTCGCTACGGTGCAGCCGATGCTGGGGAGGTAGCACCGTTAGGCCGAGAGCTTCGCGCGGCCCTTACGGCGACGAGCGGCCAGAATTGCACGACCGGAACGTGTGCGCATGCGCAGACGGAATCCGTGGACGCGTGCCCGACGGCGGTTATTAGGCTGAAATGTCCGCTTACTCACGGCGTTACTCCAAAGAAGATCGTTCTACGTATCGCGGGGGAAGTTCGGATACGAATCAGTAGGCATGCCGAAGCTGGCATCCCACCGATGTGACTTGCCCACGTTACGCGAAATCATGCCGTTTGGTCAAACTCTTTCACCCTGCCGTGACCCGTTTCACGACGGTAAAAACTTCTTCCGTAAGAAACCGCACTATCCACAAAATTACATCCCAAAGCCTGTGGATATCTCGTAAGCTGTTCACCTGTCCACACCGTGAAGAGTGTGCTGGCGCGGCTGGCATACCATCCACACATGTGGATAAACATGGGGACATCTCCCATGGCAGTTCTTTGCGGTGGAGACACCGTTTCGTAAGCACCAGTGACCAGGAGAGCATGTGGCGCAAGAAGGTAGCGGGGATATCGCTCTATCCCAAGCTTGGGATCAGGCAGTAGAAACCCTTCAGCGTCGCGAACTTCTCCCCGCATCATCGCTGGCCTTCATTCGTTTGACCGTTCCCGTCGGGATGATCAACGACACCGTGCTCCTCGCGGTCGGCAGCGACTTCGCGAAAGAGTTTCTAGAAACCCGAGTCCGAGAAGAGCTCATCGCCGCACTAGGTGAGTCACTGGGACAAGACGTTCGATTCGCCGTCACCGTTGATGCAAGCCTCGAAGACCACATCGTCGACTCAGCAGCAACGCCGGCGCCGGTGCACTCCAGTGAGCCGGAGTCCGCTGAGCCACAATTGCCCCTTACGGAGAAGGAGCCGGTCGCTCCTTCGATCCCGGCCGAGGACAATTCTGCGACTGAGGCTCTGCCCACGGACCCTTCCGTAATCGACCCGCATGCGCGCCTCAACCCGAACTACACCTTCGAGACGTTCGTCATCGGATCCTCGAACCGGTTCGCTCATGCGGCAGCAACGGCCGTCGCCGAAGCACCCGCCAAGGCCTACAATCCGCTCTTCATCTATGGGCAGTCTGGTCTAGGAAAGACCCACTTGCTCCACGCGATCGGGCACTACGCTCAGAATCTCTATCCGGGTATCCGCGTGCGCTACGTCATGAGTGAA
>CAYVDF010000029.1:0-14909 GCA_964450475.1 uncultured Pseudactinotalea sp. | reverse complement strand
CTTGAGCGAGTTCGTAAAGCCCGTCCACACGCCCGTGTACCTCGTGGCCTTGGCCATCGCGTAGTGGGAGGCCCACTCCGCGAACGACTCGTTGAGCCACAGGTCGTCCCACCAGCGCATCGTCACGAGGTTGCCGAACCACATGTGCGCCATCTCGTGCAGGATCGTGTTCGCGCGGTTCTCATAGAACGAGTACACCTGGCGCGAGCGCGGGAGGTACTCATCGCGGAACGTCACGGCGCCGGCGTTCTCCATCGCGCCCATGTTGTATTCCGGCACATACAGCTGGTCGTACTTACCGAACGGATAGGGAACATTAAAGGTGGATTCGAAAAACTCAAAGCCCTGCTTCGTAACCTGGAGAAGTTCGTCCAGGTCGAGGAACTCAATGAGCGACTGGCGGCAGTAGTGGCCGAGGGAAATCTCCCCAGCCATGCCCTGGTAGGAGTCGAATACCGCATGGTATTCACCGGCGATCACAGCGGTGATGTACGTGCTAATGCGTTCAGTTGGTGCAAAGCGCCACGTGGCTGCGCCATGCCCGGCCGGCTCTGGCTCAGGGGTGGGGGAGTTAGAGACGACGACCCAGTTCGCTGGGGCGGTGACGTTGAACGTGAAGGATGCCTTCAGGTCGGGCTGCTCGAACGCGGCGTACACGCGGCGAGCATCGGGAACCTCAAACTGCGAATACAGGTACACACGGTCATCAGCCGGGTCAACAAAGCGGTGCAGTCCCTCACCAGTGCGCGAGTAGGGCAAGCGCGCATCGACCTCGAGGACGTTATCCGCCGCGAGGCGTTCGAGTTCGATCCGAGAGTCGTGGTAAACCTCCTCGGGATCGAGCACCTCCCCGTTGAGGGAGACCTGCAGCTCGGTCGCATCGACGAGATCCACGAAGGTCGAGGAGCCTTCTTCTGCTGTGAAACGAAGGGTGGTTTGCGACCGGAAATGGGTGGGTCCAGTCGTCAGATCGAGGCTGATGGTGTAGGAGTCGACGGTGATGTGTCGAGAACGAGAAAAAGCTTCTTCGCGTGTGAGGTTTATTCCTGGCATGGGTCAATTCTGTCACGGTCCCAGGCGGGCAGAAGACGTTCTAGGGCATCACCCAACGCCACCGAATCCCCATCGCGCCCACCGGCCCCGAGAACGAGCGGCGGCGTCGATGGCGTTGGCTGTACGCCCGTAAGCCGCTCGCGAATCGTCAGCGGCGCCGACAACAGGTAGAACGCACCGGACGTGTCAACGCCTGCTTTGCGATCCTTGCGCAGATACCACCCGCGCAGGTTCGTCCTCGCAGATTCCGAACCGCGATAGCCCCGCACGCGCAGGGGTTCGGGTTCTAATCCGCGCTTGCGGGCGGCGATCACGAAGACGTCGAGCATCGCCTGAGCTTGCTCGCCCTCCTGACGCTGGCGTGCGTTTAGGCGCGCCAAGAGCTCAGCAGCTGCGGCTGAGCGTTCGGTGTGCCAGTCGCTACTTTCCGGCGTCATCCGCTTCGGTGTCGGTGTCCTCGCCGGCTTCTTCTGGTTCTTCCACGTCTTGCGTCTCGTCGGCCTCACCTGGCGCATCGACGGTCTCATCGACAGGCGCGTCCTCGGCGGGAGCATCGGTGGCAGCGTCGGCTTCGGCCTCGTTACCGTTAACCTCGTCCGTCTCGGGCGCGTCGGCGAAGTGTGCGGCGGTCATGGCTTGGGCTCCCGAGTCATCTCCGGAGCCGAGCAGCCCGCGGAGCTCATCAAGGTAGGCGGTGATTGACTCGCGCTGCTGGTTGAGCTGGGCGAGTTCACGCTGCGCAGCGCGCTGTTCGCGCTCCACCGAGGCGCTCGTTTCCGATCGCAGCAGCTCCGAGCCCTTCTTCGCTTCGCGAACCATTCGCTCTGCCGTGGCGGTTGCTTCGGCAATCTTCGCAGCAGCCTGTTCCTCAGCCTTCGTGCGGATCTCTTCGGCCTTCTCTAGCGCCGCAGCAACACGGGCCTCGGCGGCGTTAGCGTGCTCCTGGGCGTCATGGATCGTCTTGGCGGTTTCCTCTTTCGCCTTCTCGTGGCGCTCGGCGTTTTCGCGCTCGGCTGCCTCGCGGCGTTGCGCGATTTCGATCTCGGTCTCATCACGCGCGGCTTCCGCAGCCGCCTTGATCTCACTCGCCTCGGAGTTTGCGCGGGCAAGGATTTCAGATGCTTCAAGCTTTGCGGAGTCCAACAACTGGGTGGCTTCGTCGGCCGCGTCCTTACGCAACTTCTCAGCTTCGGCGCGGGCGAGGTCACGCAGTTCCGTCGCGGCGTTCTCGGCGTCAGTGCGCAGGGCACGAATGTCCTGCTCCGCGGCGACCCGCATTTCGGTTAGTTCGCGCTCGGACGTCGCACGGGTTGTTCCGAGTTCGCGCTCCAAAGAGGTGCGGCGCTCCTTTGTTTCAGTCTCGACGGCGCTGACGATACGGGCTGCTTCGCGTTCGGCTGAGGACACGAGTTCTTCTGCGCGGCGCTGGGCGGCCTCAAGCACACCTTCGACTTGGCTCGCGGTTGAGGTCGTGAGCATCTCGGCTTCGCTGCGGGCGGCGGCAAGGCGGTCCGCGGCCTCGGCTTCGGCTTGGGCCGTGAGCTGGTCGGCTTGCGACTGGGCGAGGCTGGAGATGTCGTTCGCTTCTGTGTGCGCGTTGGAGATGATCGCCGCGGACTGTTCCTCGGCTGAACGCAGGAGTTGCTCAATACGCGCCCCGAGACCCGTGTAGCTTGGCTGGTCGATCTCCTTCAGGCGAGCCTGTGCCTGGGCAAGCTGGTTCGACATCGTCTCCGCAGCGGCGTCAAGCGATTCGACCTGCTCGCGCATATCGCGAATCTGGCGCTCTAGAGCTCCGATTGCCTCGTCGACCTGTGCGCGATCGTAGCCTCGCATAACGACTGGGAAGCGTGGTTGTTCCTCGACCATAATGATGCTCCTTTTAGAATGTTCCCGCCCAAAGTCTAATTATCAACCACGGCAAGCCTAGCCAGTTGCGATGCCGTTTGGGGAGCTGTGTGATTTCACCCGCAAATTAAGCTGTGCGCGGTACAAATCGCCCAGAATGGTGCAATTACCGTAATCTTGGTTAGGCGGCATCCGCCAAAACGTTCTAGGAGCAGGCTTAGGTGAATCGACGACTAATCGCGATACTCCTCATTGTGCTGGGATTAGGCACGATTGGAGCGGCGATCGCATCAGCCACGATATGGAAACCAGAGACCACGGTCTCGGTTCCACTGCCCGCCTCACCAGAGGAGAACTACGTCATCACCGATCCCGGCGTACTTACCATTGTCAACGAGACCGTCAAGGTCCGCGCCTACGCCGAAGACTCCGACACACCTGTTTTCCTCGCCATCGGCCGCACAGATGAAGTGCAGGCTTGGGTCGCACCGAGTGACCACGGCAAAATCACTGGCCTAGACACGTGGGAAGAGCTACGTTACGAAACTGTCGACGCCGTCGTCGAGCCCGCACCCGAAGAGGGGGAGGAGGCTAAGGAGGAGCAGCCTCTTGAACCCAACCCGGCCACCTCAGACATGTGGCTCACCCAAGTGAATGGGCTCGGGGAGGTCACCTACACGTGGCAGGAGATCCCTGGGCGCTGGTCGCTGATTGCCGCGACCGACGGCGAACACGCTGCTCCCATGATCGAGTTCACCTGGGATCGTGAGGTTCCCACCCCCGCGCTCATCCCTGGGATTATTGTCGGCGCGGTCGTTGCCCTTGCGGGCGCCGCGCTCCTCGTGCTCGGGCTCCTGCGCCGCACCGAAGAAGAGTACGCGCCGGCTATCGTTCCCGCGGGCGAGGTCGCCGATGGCGTTGAACACGATTCCGGCGATGGTCTCATGCCCGTCGAGGACATCATGGCGGCGCTGGATGCAACCTCCCAGGATGAGGAAGCAGAGCTCGACGCGCTCGCCGACGCCGAAACTGAACCGGAGCCAGAGCCGGTTCCACCCGTCGACGACGTGCTACCGTTGACCCGCCGCGAAATACGCGAACGCGAACGCCAACGCGAACGCGAGGCGGCCTTACTCACCGGCAACGACGAACCGAAGCAAGCCTGGCCAAGCCAGGAGATCCCCGCTGTCACGGGCGAAGTTGCCACGACCGAGCCAGTCGAGGAATCACAGAGCGCGCCAAGCCGTAACCGCCTACGGGCAAGTAGTCCGCGCAGGTGGTTCCAGCGCAGGCCCGCCCCAGAACCCCCAGCGGCGACCGGTCCCATCATCATCGATGAGGACACCGGAGAAATCATCATCACCGGCGAGATCGACCTCTCCTCCCTCGCTCCGGAAGCCTCGGCAGATTCTTGGCGCGCAGCGTGGGGATTAGACACGAAGACGCCAACGAAGTGGCTGCCAGTTGTCGAGAAGGTCGAGGAGGGTGACGATGAATAAGAGATTGACACGCGCTCTGCTCGGTGCAGGCATCGCAGGTACGCTCGCCCTTGGTGGCTGCGCCGTGCCCGTGCCCGAGTTCACGCCTCCACCGGAGGAGTCACACGTCTACCCGGTGCTCGATGAGACCCGACTCGATCGGGTGCTTGCCGCCGTCAATGACACGCTCGCCAAGGCCGATGCCGATGGCGAGAAGGGCGAGCTCACCACCCGCATTGACGGCCGTGCCCGGTCGATGCGCACGTGGGAGTACGCGCTCGCCAAGGCGACGACCGAGGCCGAAATGGAGAACCCATACACGCCCCAAGCCTTGAGCACCGACCCAGCCGTTGAGATCGTTGCAGCAACGCAAGAGTGGCCACGCCACGTCGTCGTCATCACCGACCCGCCGGCCGAGGGCAACATCCCGCTCATGCTCGTACTTGCCCAAGATGGCCCGCGCGACCCGTACTCGCTGCGCAGCTGGGTGCGCCTGCTGCCGGCGACGACAACCCCGCAGATGCACGCCCCCGAAGCGGGCTCCCCGCAACTCGAACCTGACGCCGATGGCCTGCTGCTTTCTCCTGAAGAGGCCGTTTCTGCGTACGCGGACCTACTCAACAAGGGCGATGACAGCGAGTTCAAAGACTCCTTCGAAGAGGATATGTACGCGAACCTGTTGAAGGAAGAACTCAAAGGTCTGAACCAGTCGCTGTCTGTCGCCGGTAAGGTCACGCAAAAGAACGGCAAGCGCGGCGACGTTTACGCGCTGGAAACCTTCGATGGTGGCGCGATCGTGATTAGCGGAATGCGCAGCGAACAAACCTATGAAAAGACTGTGCCGCGCGCCAAGATGCGCGTCGGTGATCTCGTGGCCGCCCTCAACGAGGGTCAAGCCGACGTCGCCACGAAACTCATGGCCACGTACGAACACATGCTTGCCTTCTACGTTCCGCCGGCCGACAGCGACGAGAAAATCCGGCTACTCGGTGCTGAACGCGTGCTGGCCAAGGTCAGCAAACCAGATAACTAAGGAGTACCCATGACCACCCCAGATCCTGGGATCAACATTCGCGGCGCCGTCGACCTAAGTGCGCTCGCGAACCCGCCCGCCGAGCAGAGCGCGCCGACCGGTGATTACATCATCGAGGCCACGGCGGCCACGTTTGGGGCGATCGTTGAGCAGTCTCAGACCGTGCCGGTGGTCGTCGAACTATATTCACCCCGCTCGGCCGCGAGTGCGCAGCTCTCGCCGATTCTCGCCTCCATCACGAACCGGCACGCGGGCAAGATTCTCCTCGCCCGGGTTAACGCGGACACGGAGCCGGACATTGCCGCAGCCTTTGGGATCCAGGCCGTACCCGCGACGGTTGCGATCGTCAAGACCCAGCCGATCCCGCTGTTCCAGGGGGTGCCTGAGGAGAATCAGATTTCTGCGGTCATTGACGACGTGCTTCGCGTTGCCGAAGAACACGGCGTCACCGGGTCGCTCGCCACTGGCGATGAGGCCGAGGCTGAGCCAGAGCCGGAACCCGTTCCAGAGAATATTCAAGCCGCCTACGACGCGATCGAGCAGGGCGACTTTGATGCCGCACTCGCGGCGTACAACGCCGAACTCGCGGTCAACCCTGCCGATGCCGATGCCAAGGCCGGTGTCGTGACCGTCGGAATCCTTTCCCGTGTCGACGGTCAGGATCTCGCTTCGCTCATCGATGCGGGCAATAACGCCGAGCCGAGTGCCTTAGAAGCTCAGCTTCTCGCGGCCGATGCCGAGATGAACCTCGGTGACCTCGGCGGCGCGTATTCCCGCCTCCTCGCCTCAATCCGTGCGACAGCCGGCGACGACCGCGAAACGGTGCGCCAGCGGCTCGTTGAGCTGTTCCTCCTTGCGCCTGAGGGCTCCCCAGAGCTCGCCCAAGCTCGCAAGGATCTTGCGCTCGCGCTGTTCTAAGCCTCCGGGGCAAACACAACGGCGCCAAGCGCCGGTAGCTGCACAAACGCAGACGCGGCGTAACCACCATGCGGCCCGGCATTGGCCTCGACCTTACCGAGGTTGCCAAACCCTGACCCGCCATAGGCGGGCGCATCGGTGTTGAGAACTTCGCCCCACGATCCTCCGTGGGGCAGGGGCAGGCGGTAGTTCTCGTGCGCGGTGCCTGCGAAGTTGACGGCCACGGCGAGCGAGGTGCCCTCTCCGTGGCGCATGTAGGCAATGACGTTGTGGTCGCCATCGCTGGCAACGAGCCACGTGAAGCCCTCGTGCGTGAAGTCTTTCGACCACAGCGCGGGGTAATTCCGATAGAGGCGGTTGAGATCTGAGACCAGCCGGCTGATTCCGGCGTGCTCAGGGCGTTCGGTGAGATGCCACTGCAGGGACTGGGATTCTGCCCATTCGCTTTCCTGGGCGAATTCCCCGCCCATGAACAGAAGCTTCTTGCCTGGGTGGGTCCACTGGTAGGCGAACAGTGCGCGCAGGCCTGCGAGTTGCTGCCAGCGATCGCCGGGCATCTTCCCAAGAAGCGACCCCTTGCCGTGCACAACCTCATCGTGCGAGAGCGGCAGGATGAACTGCTCAGAGAACGCATACACGAGTGAGAACGTCAGGCTGCCGTGGTGGTAGCGGCGGTTGATCGGGGCCTCGGCGAGATAACGAAGCGTGTCGTTCATCCACCCCATGTTCCACTTCAAACCGAACCCAAGCCCGCCAACGGAGGTTGGTGCAGTGACGCCGGGGTAGGCCGTGGATTCCTCGGCGATCATGATGATGCCGGGCTCGCGCCGGTAGGCTGTGGCGTTGGTTTCTTGGAGGAACTCGATCGCCTCGAGGTTCTCGCGCCCGCCGCGCACGTTCGGGCGCCACTGCCCCGGTTGGCGGGAGTAATCGAGGTAGAGCATCGAGGCGACCGCATCGACGCGCAGGCCATCGATGTGGAATTCTTCGAGCCAGTACAGAGCGTTGGCGACGAGGAAGTTGCGCACCTCGTTGCGCCCGAAGTCGAAGATGAGGGTGCCCCAGTCGGTGTGTTCCCCGCGGAACGGATCGGGGTGCTCGTATAGCGGGGTGCCATCGAAGCGGGCGAGCGCCCACGAGTCCTTGGGGAAGTGCGCGGGTACCCAATCGAGCAACACGCCGATGCCGCGCTGGTGGAGCGTATCGACGAGGTAGCGGAAGTCATCCGGGCTACCAAAGCGCGCCGTCGGAGCGTAGTAGGAGGTGACCTGGTAGCCCCACGACGGGCCATACGGGTGCTCGGCCACGGGCATGAGCTCGACGTGAGTGAACCCGAGCTCCTCAACATAGTCAGCAAGTTGGGTTGCGAGCTCGCGGTAGGACAGCCCTTGGCGCCATGACCCAAGGTGCACCTCGTACACGCTCATCGGCCCAGTGTGGGGGTTGCGCTCGGCGCGCTGCCTCATCCACTCTTCATCGCCCCACTTATAGTGGGATTCGGTGACGATCGAGGCCGTCGCAGGCGGTGTTTCCGTTGCGCGGGCGAGCGGGTCGGACTTGGCGTTCCACGACCCGTCGGTGTAGCCGACGTTGAACTTATACAGCGCCCCGGGGGCTACCCCGGGCACGAAGATCTCCCACCCGCCGGAGTTGCCGAGCGTGCGCATCGAGGTTCCTGCGCCGTCCCAGCCGTTGAAGTCACCGATCACCTGCACGGCGCGTGCATTCGGAGCCCAGACGGCGAAGGAGACTCCCGTAACCTCCTCACCGCTTCCGGGTGCTTTGACGGTTCGGTGGTGGGCACCAAGGACGTTCCACAAGTGTTCGTGGCGCCCCTCAGCGATGAGGTGAAGGTCAACTTCACCCAAGGTGGGCAGGAACTGGTACGCATCATGGCTACGGTGCGATGGCGCGCCGTCATAGTGGGCTTCGACCTCATAGGCGGGAATGTCATCGAGCGCGACGCGGGCGACCCAAATACCGCCGTACTCGTGCTCGGCCTGGATCCGCTCGCCGTCGATGAGAAAATACACTTCCGTCGCGAGGTGACGCACCGCGCGAATGACGATTCCATCGTTTTCAACGTGGGCCCCGAGAACATCGTGGGGCGCGTAGTGATGGCCACGGGCGACGCGCGCGAGGAGTTCGGTTGGCACAGATGGATTTATTCGAGCCACGAGGTATCTCCAATCGGCCGGACTTTGATGATGTGGGCGGGATTGCGGCCCGGGTGGAGGCGGACGAACGCCTCGTCGGTCCAGGTATAGACCTCGCCAGTGAGTAGGTCGCGGGCTTCGAACGCGGTGCCAGCGGGTAATCCGAGGGCAGCCATGTCGAAATAGACCATGCCGTCGCGTTCGGTGAAGGGGTCGAGCGTGAGCACGGTGATGATGGTTTCGGCCACGCCATCGGGGTGGAAGCGGGCGGGCAAGTGCTTGGAGAAGGCGATGATCGATTCGTTTGACGTGTGGTGCACCGTGAGGTTGCGCAAGTGGTGCAGCGAGGGGTTCTCGCGCCGAATCGTGTTGAGGCGGGTGAGCAGATCGGTGAGCCCGAGCGATTTCGCGGCCTCCCAATCGCGGGGCTTGAACTCGTACTTCTCGTTGTCGATTTGCTCCTGGGCCCCAGGTCGCGCGACGCATTCGGCGAGCTCATAGCCCGAGTAGATCCCCCACAGAGGCGAGCTCATCGCCGCGAGAATCGCGCGGATCGCGAACGCCGGCGCCCCACCCTGCTGCATGTACGGGGTGAGGATGTCGTGGGTCGTCGGCCAGAATGAGGGTCGCAGCACCGCGCCCTGGTCACCGGAGACCTCCCGCAGGTAGGACTCGACTTCCTCCTTCGTGTTTCGCCACGTGAAGTACGTGTACGACTGGTGGAAGCCGATCGCCGCGAGCGTGAACATCATCGCCGGCCTCGTGAACGCCTCGGACAGAAACACAACGTCTGGGTGCTCCTCGGCGATCTCCGCAAGCAGACGCTCCCAAAAGGGCAGGGGCTTCGTGTGCGGGTTATCGACCCGGAAGGCAGTGACGCCAAGCTTGATCCACAACAGCAGCACGCGGCGGATTTCGGCATAGATCCCCTCGGGATCTTTATCGAAGTTCAGGGGATAAATGTCCTGATATTTCTTCGGCGGGTTCTCCGCATACGCGATCGTGCCGTCGGCACGAACAGTGAACCAATCCGGGTACTGCGACACCCACGGGTGATCGGGGGACGCCTGAAGCGCGACGTCGAGCGCGACCTCCATCCCAAGCTTGCGGGCCTTTCGCACAAACGCTGCGAAATCCTTCGCGGTGCCGAGATCCTTGTGGATCGAATCGTGCCCACCGCTGGCATCACCAATCCCGTACGGCGATCCCGGATCTCCCGGAAGCGCCGTCAGCGTGTTGTTGCGTCCCTTGCGGAACGTCGTGCCGATCGGGTGGATCGGGGTGAGGTAGACCGTGTCAAAGCCCATCTCGGCGATGCCATCGAGCCGTTTAGCAGCCGTTTTCAACGTGCCGCTCACCCACGTGCCGTCCTTCTTTTGGTATGCGCCCTCAGAGCGCGGGAAAAACTCGTACCACGCCGCGTACAGCGCTTCCTTTCGATGCACCGTCAGCGGATACGTGGGGGAGGCGCTCACGAAGTCGCGCAGCGGTGATTCCTTCATGACGGCGCGCACATCCTCGTGCAGACCCGCCGCCAGCCGTACTTCGGCCGGCCGTTTCTTATCGGCGAGGCCTCGTACGGCCCGTCTCAGAACGGTGACGTCGGCCTTCGCGCGGCCCTTCTGCTTCGCCGCGCGCTCCAGCAGCTGGGCACCTTCCGTGAGCATGAGCTCGGTGTCCACGTCGGCGGCAACCTTCACGGCCGCGTCGTAACACCAGGTCGAGTACGGATCCGACCAGCCTTCGACCCGGAAACTCCACGCGCCCTCCGATGGCACCGACACGAGCGCCTGCCATGTATCAAGGCCATCGCCGACCTCGCGCATGTGCACCGAGGCGTGGTCCTTTCCCGCGGGATCGATGAGCACGACCGTGGCGCCGACGTGCTCGTGCCCGTCGCGGAACACGGTGGCACGAACAGGGAAGACCTCACCCACGACGGCTTTGGCAGCCCACCTGCCTCCCTCAACAACGGGGAAGACGCCAGTGACCGGAATCCGACCGATCGGCGCTGGCGGGGCAGGCTGCGGCGCGGGGCCGAGGGGAGGGAAAAACGATGTACTCACGCTTTAAACCTATCGATCAAAATGTGATTAGTACCAAGCATAGGGAATCATTCCACTCCTCGGACATGTCGCTAGACTCAGGATCGTGAAAGCAATACGCCGGTTTACCGTTCGCCCCGTTCTTCCCGTCGAACTTGCCGCCCTGCAGCGTCTCGCCCTCAACCTTCGCTGGACCTGGCATGCGCCGACGCGCGACTTGTTTAACCGTCTCGACCCGAATGGGTGGAAGGCCAGCGGTGGAGATCCGATCAAGCTCCTTGGCGGCCTCACTGGGGAGCGTCTCGCTGAGCTTGCTGCCGACCCAGGCCTCGTTGACGAGGTTAACGACCTCGCCGCGGATCTCGATTCCTATCTGTCGCAGCCGCGCTGGTACCAGCACGAGGCAAAGGATGAGAACCCAGAGACTATCGCGTACTTCTCCGCAGAGTTCGGCATCACCGGCGCGCTACCGCAGTACTCGGGCGGCCTCGGAATCCTCGCCGGTGACCACCTGAAGAGCGCCTCCGACCTTGGGATTCCGATCATCGGCATCGGCCTGCTCTATGGCGCTGGGTACTTCCGCCAGTCGCTCACCGCCGATGGTTGGCAGGCGGAAACCTACCCCCTGCTCGACCCAGACAACCTCCCCTTGACCCTCCTGCGTGAAGAGGACGGCAGCCCCGCACTCGTGCGCCTCAACCTGCCGGGCGGTCGAACGCTCGCTGCGCAGATCTGGCGCGCCGACGTTGGCCGCGTGCCCCTGCTGCTCCTCGACTCCGCGATCGTTGAGAACGACGAAGCCGCCCGCGGCGTCACCGACCGTCTGTACGGCGGCAGCGGCGAGCACCGTCTCCAGCAAGAACTCCTCCTCGGCATGGGCGGGGTCAAGGCCCTGCGCGTGTTCTCCCGCCTCACCGGTGCACCGACGCCAGAGGTCTACCACTGCAACGAGGGCCACGCCGGGTTCCTCGGTATCGAGCGCATGCGCGAATACATGGACACCACCGGCGCCGACACCGCCACCGCCATCGAGGCCGTTCGCGCCGGCACCGTGTTCACCACCCACACGCCCGTGCCTGCGGGTATTGACCGCTTCGACATCAACCTGGTGCGCACCTACTTCTCCGGTTCGGCGGAAGTGCCTGGCATCGACGTCGATACGATCCTTTCGCTCGGCCGCGAAGACTACGACGGCGGCGACCCCGGCGTGTTCAACATGGCCGTCATGGGTCTGCGCATGGCCAGGCGCGCTAACGGGGTCTCCAAACTCCACGGCGAGACGTCGCGTGGCATGTTCGCCCAGCTCTGGCCCGGCTCCGAGGTGTCCGAGGTTCCGATCACTTCGGTCACCAACGGCGTCCACTCTGGCACCTGGGTAGACCCGCTGTTCGCCCGCGCACAGTCCGAGCGTTTCACCGAAGAACAGATCGAGGACGGCAGTGGCTGGCTCGATGAAAACCTCATTGATGACGCCGAGCTGTGGGCCCTGCGCGGACAGTTGCGTTCCCGCCTCGTCGCCGATGCGCGCGCTCGCGTCTACGACTCGTGGCTAGAGCGCGGCGCCACCCCGGCCGAACTCGGCTGGATTGATGAGGTGCTCGATGAGAATATCCTCACGATCGGGTTTGCTCGCCGCGTGCCCACGTACAAGCGCCTCACACTCATGCTCCGTGACCCCGAACGGCTCATCCGCCTCCTCACCGACCCGGAGCGCCCGATCCAGATCATCGTTGCCGGCAAGTCGCACCCTGCTGATGAGCCCGGCATCGCGATGATCCAGAAGTTCGTTGAGTTTGCTGACAACCCGCTCGTGCGCAATCGGATCGTGTTCCTGCCCAACTACGACATGGACATGTCCCAGATCCTCCTGCCGGGTTGCGACGTCTGGCTGAACAACCCGCTGCGTCCGCTGGAGGCATCGGGAACCTCGGGCATGAAGTCCGCGTTGAATGGCGGGCTCAACTTGTCGATCCTCGATGGTTGGTGGGATGAAATGTACGACGGCCGTAACGGCTGGGCGATCCCCACAGCCGACGGTGTCACCGATCCCGAACGCCGCGACCACCTCGAGGCGGCCGCGATGTACGACCTGCTCGAGCGAACGGTGATCCCACGGTTCTACGGCCGCACTGACGGCTTGCCCACGCGCTGGCTTGCCGACGTGCGCCACACTCTCGCAACGCTTGGACCCAAGGTCCAGGCAACGCGGATGCTCAAGGACTACGTCCACGACCTCTACGCGCCGTGTGCCCAGGACTCGCGAGAACTCAGCAACCCCGACGCGGCACGCGAGCTTGCCCAGTGGAAGGCAAAGGTCCGCAGCGAGTGGGCCGGGGTGCGTATCGACCACGTCGAATCCGACGCCCACGACCAGGTCAACGTTGGTGCTCAGTTACCGATCCGCGCGTTCGTCAACCTCGGAGGACTCTCACCCGAGGATGTCCGTCTGCGCGTGAGCTTTGGCCGGGTCACCGACGACGACACCCTCGTTGATGCCCGTGAACAAGATATGACGCTTGCAGAATCGTATGAAGGTGGCTCACACAAGTTTGAAACCACGTGCGAGGTGAGCGAGGCGGGCCCGTTCGGTTACACCGTCCGCGTCGTGCCGCACCATAGTGCGATGGCGAGCTCGGCAGAACTCGGCCTTATCGCCGTCCCGTAACGAGCCGACAAAAGAATCGGGGCGCCTCCACACAGGAGGCGCTCCGACGTCTTAGAAGGCTAGGGCCGGATAATCCGATTGCCTAGATTTTTGAGACGTTCCTCGGTGATCCCGGCGTTGCCGAAACTGTGCTGGGCTCCGCGTATCGCGCGGTTGTTTGCCCCGCGCATCCTCGAGTGGCTCACCCCGCGCAAGGTTCCAGTGCGTTGGTCAGCGACTTCAACGTTGAGGATCTCCGCTTCGGTCTCTGTTTCGTGCCGGTGGCGCTTATCGGTGTTGCGGTACCGGAAGAACACGTACGCGTAGAAGATGAAGCCGGACAGTAGCAAGATCGCTGCGATCGGGAAGTCCCCATCCTCCGAGAAGGATGCGAGGATAACTCCCTGGGTTGCGAGTAGTTCAACCATTTACGCCACCAACATGTAGAGAATGAATCCGGCGATGCCAAGCACCTCAACCAGCGCCGAAACGGCGATGAGTTTAGGCTGGTTTAACGGAACCGACCCCATCGTTTCTCCGGTGCGTGCGTTGACGGCCACGTAGTGGAGGAACTCCCGACCACCCGAGCGTTTCTCGTGGTAGGAGTAGAGCCAGACGGGCAGGTACGCGGTCAACCAGCGTTCACCCACGAGTTCGAGGTGCTCTTGATCCCAGCGCACGCCGCGATCATAGAACTTGATCGTGTCGTCTGCTTTGAACCGACCGATGTCACCGACTTGCAGATTGACGAGCGGCTGGATCTGCTCAACGTTGGTATCGCGCCGCTCCGAGGTGAACCCGTGGAGGTAGTTGGAGTCGTAACGAACCGAGTTTTCGATATCAAACGGCAGGATCGTGTTGATCACGTTGTTGGAGTTGTGCCAGAAGCTCTGCTCTCTGCGCTGTGAGGAGGATTCCACGGTCAGCCCAGTGATGTGGAGGTCGAACGTGCGCCACACATCGGACACATCGGCGTCGTAACGACGCTCGTTACGATCGGCTCGACGCACTGTGTACATGCGCGTCGTGTGCTCGCCCTGGCCGCGCATCGTGGACTTGGCGTTGATGTCGACGACGACGTAGGGCAGGTACACACCCATGACGTTTTCTGGCTTGAACTCCCGCCGGAACCGCGGGTGGGCGAAGAACTTGCGTTTGCCCACGAAGTCCTTGATTTTTTGAACAGCGGCTTCCTTCTTCATGGCAAAGGGGAGGATCATGTCCGGCACCGCGCCATTGGGAATCTGCTGGTTCATCGAGAGCTTGTTGCGGCACCAGTGGCACCGCGCCTGCGTGCTGCTCGCTGTATCGATAACGACCTCGGCTCCGCACGCGGAGCACTTGAACGTCACCACCTCGGACACCGAGGCGGCGATATCGGATGCACCCGAGCCAAGGATGATGCCCTTTAGCGAGGAAATGTCCCGCGTGAGGTTAAGGCTCTCAGCGACAGACTCGGTCGTCCACTCATACCGGCAGAACGAGCATTTCAGCATGCCCGTAGAGGCGTTGAGGCCGATCTCCGTAGCCCCGCACCTGGGGCACTTAACGAGCCCATCCTTGGAATGGGTATCGGTTTGGATGACCTTAGGGCCTTCGGGTTCGCTATAGGACTCCGGGGGAAGGAACGGCGGGATCTGATCGCTTGGTGGCCCGGCCTGTTCGGGCGTGATCCCGTAGTTGGCTGGCGCAGGGACTGTCCCGTAACCAGCCTGATCGGGCACCACCCCGTAC
>CAYVDF010000028.1:0-15027 GCA_964450475.1 uncultured Pseudactinotalea sp. | reverse complement strand
AGGTTCCATGGAAGGACCTGTGCCGGGGCCCGCACCTACCTTCCACGCGGCTCATCGGCAACGGTTTTGCGCTCATGCGCAGTGCCGCCGCGTACTGGCGCGGGAGCGAAAAGAACCCCCAGCTGCAACGCATCTATGGCACGGCGTGGCCGACAAAGGCGGAGCTGACGGAGTATCGTGAGCGCCTCGCCGAAGCAGAGCGTCGCGATCACCGCCGCCTTGGTGCCGAACTCGACCTGTTCTCCTTCCCCGAAGAGATCGGCTCGGGGCTGCCCGTGTTCCACCCCAAGGGCGGAGTCATGCGCAACGTCATGGAGGAGTACTCCCGCAAGCGACACATTGAGGCCGGCTACCAGTTCGTTAACACGCCGCACATCACCAAGAGCCACCTGTTCGAGACCTCCGGCCACCTTGATTGGTATGCCGAGGGCATGTACCCGCCGATGCACATCGATGAAGAGGTGGACGCCGAGGGGCACGTGCGCCGGGCCGGGCAGGATTACTCCCTCAAACCGATGAACTGCCCGATGCACATCCTCATCTACCGTTCACGGGGCCGTTCCTATCGTGAACTGCCCATGCGGATGTTTGAGTTCGGCACGGTGTACCGATACGAGAAATCCGGGGTCGTGCACGGTTTGACGCGCGCCCGTGGGTTCACCCAGGATGACGCGCACATCTTTGCCACGCGCGAGCAGATGAAGGATGAGATCGCCGGCACGCTGACATTCATCCTCGATCTGCTGAAGGATTATGGTCTCGACGATTTCTATCTCGAGATTTCCACGAAGGACCCAGAGAAGTACGTCGGTAGCGACGAGCTGTGGGAGGAATCCACCCAAACGCTGCGCGAGGTTGCTGAAGCATCGGGCCTTGAACTCATCGAGGATCCAGGTGGCGCGGCGTTCTATGGACCTAAGATTTCTGTGCAGGCGCGCGATGCAATTGGGCGGACGTGGCAGATGTCCACGGTCCAGCTCGACCTCAACTTGCCTGAGCTTTTCGACCTTGAATACCAGGCAGCTGATGGGGAGCGTAAGCGCCCCGTCATGATCCACCGCGCCCTGTTCGGTTCGATCGAGCGCTTCTTTGGGGTGCTCGTCGAGCACTACGCGGGTGCTTTCCCGCCGTGGCTTTCGCCCGTGCAGGTCACGTGCGTGCCCGTCGCCGAGCCCTTCAACGATTACCTCAATGACGTTGCAGCGAAGCTGCGCGCCAAGGGCGTACGCGTCGAGGTTGACACCTCTGACGATCGATTCAACAAGAAGATTCGCACCGCTACGACTTCGAAGGTGCCCTTTGTGCTAATCGCTGGGGGAGAGGACGCCGAGGCCGGTGCTGTTTCGTTCCGTTACCGCAACGGCGAACAGCGCAACGGGGTGCCGATCGATGAGGCAATCGCGATCATTACCGACGCCATCGAGACTCGGGTGCAAGTGTGAGCATCGAAGACTCCGCCCGCTTTGCCGCGGGGTACGACAGCCACGCTCGTTTGTGGACTCCCCACCGGATGGCATACATCCGTGGGGATGCCGCACCCGTCAGCGCTGAGCCTGAAGACTGCCCGTTTTGCCTCGCCCCCACGCGTAGCGATGAGGATGGCCTCATCGTGCATCGTGGCGAGAGCTGCTACGTCGTGCTCAACCTCTTTCCGTACAACCCGGGGCACCTGCTCATCTGCCCGTATCGCCACGTCGCCGGCTTTACCGACATGAACCAGCAGGAGCGCTACGAAGCCAGCGATCTTACCGAGGCTGCCATCGAGGTACTTCGGGCGGTTAAGGCGCCGCTGGGCTTCAACCTCGGGATGAACATCGGCTCGGCCGCCGGCGCGGGCGTTGAGGCGCACGCACACCAGCACGTAGTGCCTCGATGGGGCGGCGATTCAAACTTCCTACCGATCATTGGCCAAACGAAGGCACTACCCGAACTCCTCGCCGACACTCGCCAACAGCTTGCAACCGCCTGGGAGATCCATGGTTCTCGGTAAGAGTGGCCGAGGCATTCAGCGGGCCCTCTTCACGCCGCTCGCACGCCTGTTTCTCAAGATGGGTCTCACCCCCAACACCATCACGATCGCAGGCACGATCCTGACCACGGCCGTTGCGCTTATCCTATTGCCCCTTGGCTACCTGATTACGGGATCACTCGCCCTTGGCGTTCTTGTGCTCGCGGACTCAATCGATGGCATCATGGCCCGCGAATCGGGAAGCGCGAGCCCGTTCGGCGCGTTCCTCGACTCCACGCTCGACCGCATTGCCGATGCCGCGATCTTCAGCGGCGTGTTGCTGTGGTTCGTTTTCAATTCAGACGGCGTAGTGCAGGTCACCGGCATCGCGTTTACTTTAGCCACGCTCGCGTTCGGTGCCATCGTGCCCTATGTGCGCGCCAAGGCAGAATCCCTTGGTGTGGAAGCCTCAGTCGGACTCGCCGAGCGAGCCGATCGCATCGTCGTCGTGTTGGTTGCGACCCTCATGACCGGCCTAGGCGTTCCCACGCTTGTGTTCGTCGTCGTTCTCGGCCTGTTGGCGTTGGCATCGTTCGTCACAGTTCTGCAGCGCATGGCTGCAACGAAGGCAGGATTGGCTCAGCAAGATGCTTAACACCGGTCGCCTCTTTATGATCGCCTGGCGGTACCTGCCGTACGTGCCGTCTTGGATCGTGCGCGGAGCATTCGATCTCGTGGCGCGCTTCATGCACGTGCGCCGGGGCAAGTCGATCAGGCAACTCGAAGCAAACCTCAACAGGGTCACCGGCCTTGAGGGCGCTGACCTTCGGGCGCTATCAAAGGTCGGGATCCGCCGGTACATGCTCTACTACGCTGAAGCGTTCCAACTACCTCGCGTCGCCCCCGAACAGCTTGTCGCGAGAGTGCGCTGCGTCAATACCGAACGCCTGCGCTACGACCTCTCACGCGAAACAGTTGTCGCTGGTGCAGGCCACGTGGGAAACTGGGATCTGGCGGGCGCGTGGGCCGAGATCAATATTGGCCACGTCATCACCGTCGCTGAAAAGCTCAAACCAGAAGAGCTATTCGAACAGTTTCTTCAATTCCGCGAGGGGCTCGGGCTAGAGATCCTCGCCTACGAGAAAGGCTCGGGGTTGTTCGACCGACTCGTCGAGGCAGCCCAAACGAACGTCGCCTTCATGCCGCTTCTAGCCGATCGCGACCTTAGCGCAAACGGCATTGAGGTCACCATCGCTGGCCACCCCATGCGGGTTGCCCCCGGGCCGGCGGCCGTGGCGCTCGCCGCCGGCGTGCCTTTCATCGGGGTTTTCATCCACCACGAGCGTATCCATGGTGCCCGCCGCCGCGCTGCCAGGAGCCCGTGGGGCATCGTCATTGAATTCACCGACCCCATTCCGGTGCCGGCCAACTCTGACAACCCGGTACAGGAGATGATGCAGGCGTGGGCTGACCTCTATGGAGCGTTCCTGCAAAAGCACCCCGAGGATTGGCACATGCTGCAGAAGTGCTTCGTTGCAGATCTCGATAGCGAACGCCTCAAAGAGGCCGACGAGGGCATGTACGGTTAGCGGCATGCGGATCGGTATCGTCTGCCCCTACTCCTTTGACACCCCAGGGGGTGTCCAATTCCACGTGCGCGATCTCGCCGAAATCCTCATCCGCCAGGGGCACTACGTCTCCGTCCTCGCACCCGCCGACCCAAAACAGATCCTGCCCGATTACGTCACCTCCGTCGGCCGCGCCCTCCCCGTGAAATACAACGGCTCGGTGGCGCGCCTTGCTTTCGGTCCCCGAGTCGCGCGTGTCACGCAGCAGTGGCTTGATGACGGCGAGTTCGACGTCGTCCATATCCACGAACCGTTCGTACCATCGTGCTCGCTCATCGCTTTACGCAGTGCTGATGTCCCGGTCGTGGCCACCTTTCACTCGAACCAGGAGCAATCCCGGGTTCTTGCCATGATCGAACCGCTCACGAGGCCAGGTTTCGAGCGCATCAGTGCCCGCATCGCGGTCTCCTCAGAGGCTGAGCAGACGATCATCCAGCACTTCGACACCAATGCCGTCGTCATCCCCAACGGGGTCTACGTCGATCGATTCCGCCACGCGAGCCCTAATCCCGCATGGCAGGGGAGTAAGGACGCCCCAACGATCGCCTTCCTTGGCCGCGTCGAGGAACCTCGCAAGGGCCTGCCCGTCCTTCTCGATGCAGTTCCCCAGATCGTCAAGCGCTTCCCGGGCGCAAAATTTTTGATCGCCGGTAACGGCGAATTCACCTACGACGGGCCGCACGCCGACGCGATTGAGAGACTTGGACCGATCAGTGATGTAGATAAAGCCGCACTCCTGTCCTCGGTTGATGTCTACGTCGCGCCTCAAACCGGTGGCGAATCGTTTGGGATCGTGCTCGTCGAAGCCATGAGCGCTGGAGCCTCGATCCTCGCGAGCGATCTCGTGTCCTTCACCGAGGTCCTTGCCGGTGGAAAGGCTGGCTTCCTGTTCGAAAACGGTGACTCAGGTGACCTCGCGGATACGCTCATCACCATGCTCACCGATCACAAGGAGAAGGAGGTGAGGCGAGCGTTCGCTGATCGCTGGGTTCGCCGATTCGACTGGGAAACCGTGGCATCGGAAATCTTCGAGGTCTACCGCATGGTCACCCACCCGGTCGAACCGTTCGCTGTTCAACTCACAAGCCGACGCGCTCGGATGCGCCGCTTTTTCGGGAGGTCAAGATGAGCGGTGCCGAAGTCTTCCTCATCGTCCTTGGCGTTGTTGGCGTCATCGCTGGAGTGCTCGTCTGGCAGGCGCGACGCCTCGATGCCCTGCACAAGCGAGTCGTCAATTCACTCGCAGTGCTAGATGCCCAACTCGTGCAACGCGCCCAGATTGCGATGGAGCTAGCATCCGGGTCGTTCCTCGATGAGGCCTCAAAGGTCATCGTCTCCCAGGCTGCATGGAGTGCCGGTATCGAGGGAGAACGCCTCGTCGGCGCCGACCCCGCCCGCGAAGCCCCGAACCTCGGCAAACTCGCCGAGATGGCCACCGCACGGGGAATCGACCGTTCCCGGGCGGAGAGCGACCTCACCGCCGCCCTTCGTACAGCACTTGGCGAGGCTGAAGATCTTGCCGCGATCCGGGCCACGCCCGAAGGTGAAAACCTCCTCGAACGCTTGCGGGCCTCATGTCATCGCGTTCAACTCGCACGACGCTTCCACAACGACGCCGTCGAATCGGTGCTCAAACTTCGGTCTCGTTGGCTCGTGCGAACAGCCCACCTCGCCGGCAGGGCCGCGCTGCCGCACGAATTCGTCATGGATGATGAAGTCTTTGCCGCCGAGGTGTTCACGTGAGCCAGCCGCCGGCGCATATTCCTGAACAGCCGTGGACGTACCCACCAGCCGAACACCCACGAGGCCACGGTACGGCAGCACCAATCGGCGGCTATTACGCCCGCGGCGGGTCAGTCGCGATTCCCTCAAGCCCCCAGGACGCACCGCCGATCTGGGAGCCTTCACGCGGCGGCAGCGCCGTTCGCCGCGTTGCCCTGTTCACGGCTGCTGCACTTGGGGTGCTTGTCGTCTTGTTCTTCGTTGCGCTCGAGTCAGGCTTTTCCGGCACGTTCGTGGGCATTATCGTCGCGCTCATTCCCCTCGCCGCCGTACTCACCACAGTCATGTGGGTCGACCGGTGGGAGCCAGAACCCCGCAGATACCTCATCCTCGCATTCGCTTGGGGCGCCGGAGTCGCAACGGGTGGCGCAATGTTTATCAACACGCGGGCCTTCATGGTGGTCGCCGCATCATCGGACGCCACGGCAGCTGAGTTCATTTCTACAGGAATCGTAGCTCCGATCGCAGAAGAAGTACTCAAAGGCTCCTTTCTCATCGGGCTCCTGATCTGGCGCAGCCGCCTAATGAATAGCGCGGTGGACCTCATCGTCTATTCCGCCACGATTGCGAGCGGATTCGCCTTCACCGAGAACGTGCTGTATTTCGCCCGCGGAGCCTCCCACGGAAAGCTCGGCACAGTGTTTTTTGGTCGCGCCATCATGTCACCGTTTGCCCACATCATCTTCACCTCAGCGCTTGCGATCGTGCTAGCCACTGTCATGTTTAACAAGCGCACACACCTGTGGTGGGCCGTGCCAACGGGACTCGCCTTCGCGATCCTTCTTCACGCCGCGTGGAACATTACAGCCATCTTGGCCGGCGCGGAGTTCTTCACAGTGTTCCTGTCGATTCACGTCCCCGTGTTTGTGGGCTTTGTAGCCACGGTGATTTATTTGCGACGGCGCGAGCGGCGCAACATCATTTCGAACCTTCGCCAATATGCGGATTCGGGGTGGTTCGCTGGCCACGAGGTTGACATGCTTGGCTCGCTCCCACAACGGGCACAGGCTCGCTCATGGGCATCACGATTTGGAGTTCGCGCCGGAATAGAAATGGCTGAATTTCAGCGCACAGCAACCGCTCTGGGACTCAATCGTCAACGGATGCTCCACGCCTCTCGCAAGAACATCGATGAGGTGCCCACGCTTCAGAAGATCGAAGCGGAACTGCTGCGCGAGATCCAGGCACACCGGCGTAAATTCCTAGAATTCGGTGGCCCTGGAGCCGTCGCGCATCAGGGGCAACGATGACCTTCCTCGGCGACGACTGGAAAGTAGGGGAAGACGGACTGCGATTTCGCCACGCCTCTCGCGTTCTCGTGTTTGATTCCTCCGACCACTTGCTGCTCGCCCAAGGGCACGACCTAGATAACCCCACGCGGCACTGGTGGTTCACGATTGGGGGAGGGCGAGATAAGCACGAAGATCCCAAGGCGGCAGCCGTGAGGGAACTAGAGGAAGAGACGGGGATCGTACTCGACCCAAGCGCTCTGCACGGACCCGTCATCACACGGGTCGCCATCTTCGACTTTGCTTTCGAGACGGTGCGCCAGTACGAAGATTTTTTCGTTGCCTGGCTGCAGGAGAGGCCCGAGCTCAACTCTTCGGGGCTCAGCCAGCTCGAACAACAGATGATCGATTCCTTCAAGTGGTGGGATCTCGATGAGCTCGCCGACACCGATGAGCAGGTCTATCCAGAATCACTGTGGAAACACGCCGCTGCGCTCGTCAATGGCTGGGATGGCATCACGATTAATATCGGCGATGTCGTAGATCCGAACTAGAACAAGGTAGAATCACACGTTGGTATTGCTGCGTAAACCAATGCAGAACGTGGCACGGCACGTAGGAACGGAACGGTGACATGGCTGGTCACTCTAAATGGGCAACAACAAAGCACAAGAAGGCGGCGAACGACGCCAAGCGAAGCAAGCTGTTTGCCAAGATGGTCAAAGACATCGAAGTCGCAGCGCGCATCGGTGGCGGCGACCCAGCCGGTAACCCCACGCTCTTCGATGCGATTCAGAAGGCCAAGCGTGCCTCGGTGCCCAACGACAACATCGACCGCGCAGTCAAGCGTGGGTCCGGAGCTGAAGCCGGTGGCGCTGACTGGGAAACGATCATGTATGAAGGCTACGGACCTAACGGTGTGGCAGTCCTCGTCGAGTGCTTGACCGATAACCGTAACCGTGCCGCCTCCGAAGTTCGCGTTGCGTTCACCCGCAACGGTGGAAACCTCGCCGACCCTGGCTCAGTGAGCTACCTGTTCCACCGCAAGGGACGCATCATCGTTCCCGCCGAGGGCACCGATGAAGACACGGTCATGATGGCCGTGCTCGATGCCGGGGCTGAAGAGGTCACGGACGAAGGCGAGTTCATCGTCGTCCTCACCGAACCCAATAACCTCGTCGCCGCACGAGAAGCACTCCAGGCAGCGGAAATCGAGTACGACTCTGCCGAGACGATCATGCACCCGTCGATGCAGGTTGAGGTTGACCTCGATGGCGCCCGCAGCGTGCTCCGACTCCTAGAAGCGCTCGAAGATTCCGACGACGTGCAAAACGTGTACGCAAACTTCGACACACCCGATGAGGTCATGGAAGCGCTCGAGGCCGAGGGCTTCTAGAAGCCTCGAATCCACAGCAGGTGTGTGTTGGTAACAGGGTTGCGCGGTGATGATGCGACACTCGAAGCGTGCGCATTTTAGGAGTTGACCCCGGGCTCACCCGATGCGGCCTTGGCCTCATCCGAGTGAGTGCCCCACGAACCCTTCGGCTCGTTGAAGTCGGAGTCGCGCGCACGACGGCGGGGGAGCCAATCGAGCACCGGCTCCTTCACATCGCGAACGAGATCGATCGGTGGCTCGACCAATTCACACCTGATGCCGTCGCAATTGAACGGGTCTATGTTGGAACGAACATCTCTACGGTGACGGCGACTTCCCAGGTCGCTGGCCTTGCGATGGTCGCTGCGGCACGCCGCGAAATCCCTGTCACCCTTCACACGCCAACGGAAATGAAGGCGACGGTCACGGGGTATGGCGCTGCTCCGAAGATTCAGGTGCAGGAGATGGTTCGCCGCATCCTTAACCTGAACCAGAGCCCGAAACCTGCTGACGCCGCCGATGCCCTTGCGCTTGCGATCACGAACGCGTGGCGCGGGTCGGCAGCGACCGATGCGGGCGGGCATACGGACGACGTTGTGCAACAAGAATCGCAGCTCACCCCAGCGCAGAAACGGTGGGAGCAAGCCCGCCGGAGTGCGCAATCGAACGAGAAACGCGCGCTGGCACAATTGCGACGGCGTTAAAATCCACTACACTGGAGGTCGCACATCCGTTCGGGAGAGGTTCTATGATTTCATCGCTAGAGGGCGAAGTCGCGCACATCGCATTGGATTCCCTCGAGCTCTCCGTCAACGGGGTTGGGTACCGAATCCTCACCACCCCAACAACACTTGCCTCAGTTCGTCTCGGCAGCACCCAACGCCTCGCGACGACTCTCGTCGTGCGTGAAGATTCCCTCACACTCTTTGGGTTCCTCACCCGCGAAGAGCGGGATATGTACGAAACGTTGCAGACGGTTTCCGGAGTCGGGCCAAAGCTCGCTTTGGCGATGCTCGCCGTCCTCGAGCCTGATGACCTGCGCCGCGCCGTCGACTCAGAAGACACCGCAACGTTGCAACGAGTGCCAGGTGTTGGTCCCAAAAGCGCGAAGAGGCTCGTGCTCGAGCTTCACGGAAAACTCGGCGCACCCACAACGCCGGCGACTCCCGCAGCGCCCACGAGCGGTGCGAATGAAGAAGTCTTAGAGGCTCTCGTCGGTCTTGGATGGAATGGCCGTGTTGCGCAAAAAGCGCTCGAAGACGTGCTGTCACAACCGGAACCGCCGACGGCGGCCGCCGCCTTGCTTCGTGCAGCCCTCCTCAAACTTGGAGGAAAGTAAGTGGATGACGACGACCTGCTCACAGCAGAGGCAACCGAACTAGAGCGAGCCGCAGAATCAGCCCTGCGCCCCACGAGGCTCGACGAATTTATCGGCCAACCTGTCGTGCGTGAACAACTCGGACTCGTGCTCAACGCCGCGCTTGGACGCGGAGTCACCCCCGACCACGTTCTTCTCGCGGGGCCACCGGGCCTCGGTAAGACGACGTTGTCGATGATCATCGCCGCCGAAGTCGGTGGTTCCCTTCGTTTGACGTCGGGGCCTGCGATCACACACGCCGGTGATCTCGCGGCTATCTTGTCTTCGGTCGAAGAAGGCGACGTTCTCTTCATCGACGAGATTCACCGCCTCGCACGCCCGGCAGAAGAAATGCTCTACCTCGCGATGGAAGACTTTCGAGTCGACATCGTCGTCGGGAAAGGACCTGGGGCGACGGCAATCCCGCTCACGCTCCCGCGCTTCACCGTCGTTGGCGCAACAACCCGCGCCGGACTCCTGCCTGCCCCGCTACGCGACAGGTTTGGCTTCACCGCCCACCTGGACTTCTATGACGAGGCGGACTTAGAGAAGGTGCTGATGCGCTCCGCGCGTCTGCTCGGCGCTGACCTCGCTCCAGAAGCCGCGACAGAAATCGCACGGCGCTCTCGGGGAACCCCGCGTATCGCCAACCGGCTGTTGCGGCGCGTCCAAGACTGGGCCCAAGTGCGGGGCACGGGCGTGCTCGATCTCGTCGCCTCACAATCGGCGCTCAAGGTGTTCGAGGTTGATGAACGCGGACTCGACCGGCTAGACAAGGCCGTGCTCGTTGCTCTCATTGACCGGTTCAACGGCGGGCCCGTTGGTTTGAGCACTCTCGCCATCGCGGTGGGGGAAGAACCGGAGACGGTGGAATCCGTTGTCGAGCCCTTCCTCGTGCGTGAGGGCCTGATGAGCCGTACCGCCCGCGGCCGTGTTGCCACCCGTGCGGCGTATGCCCACCTTGGTCGGATCCCTCCGGAACAGGACGAGACGCTGTTTCTCTGATCGGTGTGAGATAGGCAACTCAGCGCCGCTATTTGGCCGAGGAAAGTGCTGAAAACGCTTCAGTACCGTAGACTCGTGCAGTCCCTGTGTTCTTTTCCTGGAGTAATTCCCATGGGTGTCAACCTTCTTGCTGACCAGTCCATCGACGTACTCGCAGCTCCCGCCGCCGGTGGTGGAGCGAGCATGATCCCACTGCTTGTCATCGCGGGTGCGTTCCTGCTCTTCATGATGTGGTCGAACCGGAGCCGCCAGAAGCGCGCAGCGCAGTTCCGCGCGAGCCTGCGCCCTGGACAGAAGGTTCAACTCGCCGGTGGGCTCATTGGTGATCTCGTGACGATCGGGGAGCGCGAAGCCTTCGTTGAGCTCGCACCCGGGGTAGTCGTCACCGTCGTGCCTCAGGCCGTGCAGGGTGTTATTTCTGACCCCGCAGCCGACCTTGATGAAGCGGACGAACCACACCTCGAACGTCCTGAAGAAAACCCCGAAATCGACACGGACTCCGCCGAGGGCGACAACACCGATCGCTAAGGCGCCCTGAAAGGTTTTTTACAGCGTGGAAACTTCACGTACTTATCGGGATCCCGCGAGCACATCTCCTCAGCGCGGCGAAGGAAGGGCTCGACCCCGACTCATCGCCCTTGGCGTGCTCATCCTGGCGATCTTTGGCACCGTTTTCGCGGGCACAAAATTCTCGGATGCGACGTGGGCGCCCAACCTGGCTCTCGACCTCGAGGGTGGAACACAAATCATTCTGACGCCGCACACGGCTGATGGCTCGCAGATCACCCCAGACGACATCCAACAGGCGATTGAAATTATCCGCCAGCGCGTCGATGCCTCGGGTGTAGCCGAAGCCGAGATCACCTCCCAGGGTGGGCAAAACATCGTCGTGGCGCTCCCTGGAGAACCGTCACGAGACACCCTCGACCTCGTACGCCAGAGTGCGCAAATGCGTTTCCGCAGCTTCCTTTTCCAGGGCGACCCAGGCCCGATCGATCCCTCGCTCGTTGACCTGGGCGGCGAAGGAGATGCGGAAGAGGGCGAAGAGGCCCAGCCGGATAAGAGTGAGCCTGCCCCGGAGCGTACGGAAGAAGCCGAAGGCGAGAGTGCGGCCCCCGCGCCGACGTACACGCAGGAAGAAATCGACCGTGCCGCATTCGCAGTCGCTGATTCGAACGGCGATGGCGTGCTCGATGACAAGCCAGCAGAAACCCCGGTTGACACCTCGGACCAAAACTGGATCACCGAGAAGGTCATGTATGACTTCTACCGCCTCGACTGCACCGACCCAGCCAGCCTGATTGGCGGCGGCGGGGACGACCCCGAGCAGCCGCTGGTGGCGTGCGCAAAGGACGGGATGTCAAAGTACGTCCTCGGCCCGATGGAGATCCCAGGAACAGACATCGCAACTGCCACGTCGGGTCTGAACTACAACCAGGCCGGCGCCCCCACGGGTGACTACGCCATCAACATCAAGTTCAACAAAGAGGGCAGCGACAAGTTCCGCGACGTCACGAACCGACTCGCAACAGAGCACGCAACAGATGGACTCAACCGGTTTGCGGCAGTCCTCGATGGACTCGTCACGATCGCACCGAGCGTGACCGAGCGAATCCCCAGCGGTGAGGCTCGGATTACGGGTAACTTCACCCGCGACGAAGCAGCAAACCTTGCTCGCCAGCTGAGCTTCGGTGCCCTTCCGATCACGTTTGAAGTGCAGTCGGAGGAGCAGATCTCCGCAACTCTCGGTTCAGAGCAGCTCGAGAAGGGTCTCCTCGCGGGACTCATCGGTCTGATCCTCGTTGTCGGCTACTCCCTCTGGCAGTACCGAGGCTTGGCAATCGTGACCGTCACCTCGCTGACGGTGGCAGCAACGTTAACCTTTGGCGTGATTGCTCTGCTTTCATGGATCCAGGGGTACCGACTATCTCTACCCGGTGTTGCGGGGTTAATTATCGCGATCGGTATTACAGCGGACTCGTTCATCGTCTATTTCGAACGTATTCGAGACGAAGTCCGAGAAGGCCGTACCCTCAGCGCCGCAGTGGAATATGGGTGGGAGCGTGCACGACGCACGATTCTTGCCTCGGACACGGTGAACCTGTTGGCGGCGATCGTTCTGTACTTTCTCGCCGTGGGTGGGGTTCGCGGCTTTGCGTTCACGCTCGGCCTGACCACGGTCATCGACCTCATCGTCGTGTTCGGCTTTACCCACCCAATCATGAAGATCCTCATCCGCACGAAGTTCTACGGCGGGGGACACAAGCTCTCTGGACTCGATCCCGAACACCTTGGCGCGAGCGTTGCTCGCTACCAGGGTCGCGGGTCGTTCCGTTCACCGGGCGAGGTCGGGCACAAGTCGATTGCCGAGCGCAAGCGCGAAGCGATGCGTCAGCAGCAGGCGATGGTTGATGCGCACGTAGAAGGCGAGAACTGATCATGGTGAGTTTTGCACAGTTCGGTAACGAACTTTATACAGGTAAGCGCTCCTACAACATCGTCGGCAACCGCAAGCGTTGGTTCGCTGTCGCCGCCGTACTCGTTGGTCTATCGATCCTGCTCTTGGGCGTGGTTCGGCTCAACCCAGGCATTGAATTCCGTGGTGGATCGGAATTCCAGGTTGCGAATGTCCAGACAGTTGACCAGGGTCTCGCCTATGAGGCTGTGAACACTGTGTCTCAGGGGCACGTCGCGCGCGTGTCCCAGGTCGGCGCCAACACGATCCGAGTCCAAACTGAAGAGCTGACCGAACTGCAGACGCAGCAGCTAGCGACCGCGCTAGCGGATGCATACAGCGTTTCTGAAAGCGATATCACCTCCTCGTTCGTTGGACCCGCCTGGGGTCAGGACGTCACGAGCAAGGCACTTCGAGGGCTCGTCATCTTCCTCGTGCTCGTCACGCTCGTCATGGCTGCCTACTTCCGGCACTGGAAGATGTCGATCGCCGCGCTCATCGCGCTCCTTCACGACCTCGTCATCACGATTGGTGTCTACGCCGCGATCGGCTTCGAAGTCACGCCAGCGACCGTTATCGGATTCCTGACGATCATGGGCTATTCGCTCTATGACACGGTGGTTGTTTTCGACAAGGTCCGTGAGAACACCGAAGGCGTGCTGGAGCAGACCCGCTACACGTACGCCGAAGCAGCGAACCTCGCCGTCAATCAGACCATCGTGCGTTCGATCAACACCTCGATCGTTGGCCTGCTCCCCGTGGGCTCCATCCTCTTTGTTGGATCCTTCCTCCTGGGCGCAGGAACCCTCCGCGATATTTCGCTCGCGTTGTTCGTTGGGTTGATTTTCTCGACCCTGTCCTCGATCTTCGTCGCCACCCCGATCGAGGTGTGGTTGCGTGAACGTGATCCCGAGATCCAGGCGCACAACGAAAAGGTTCGCCGGGCCCGCACGAGCGTGGATGAAGAAGGGCAGGAAGTCGTCCAGCAGGCCATCGTCGGTGGCCTTGTGGCTGGCGGTCACCGTGGCCAGAGCGCACAGCCGGTGCGCAAGAGAAGAGCGAATAGGAAATGACTGCTGAATTAGAATCCCGGGTCCGCAAGCTTATTCGGGACGTCCCAGACTTTCCGACACCCGGGGTTCTGTTTAAAGACATCACTCCACTGCTCGCTGACGCTGCGGTTTTCTCAGAGGTCATTGAACATCTCGCCGAACGCTACCGCGGCAAGGTCGACGTCGTCGCTGGGATTGAGGCTCGTGGCTTCCTTCTGTCGGCGCCGCTGTCCGTGGCTCTTGGAGTCGGCTCGATAGTCGTTCGAAAGGCTGGCAAGCTCCCGCCGCCGGTGATTTCCGCCTCCTACGACCTTGAATACGGCACATCCGAAGTCGAGGTCTCTCAGACGGTGATCCAGCCGGGCCAGCGTGTCCTGCTTTTGGACGACGTGCTGGCCACCGGTGGGACGGCTGCCGCCGCCGCGGCCCTGCTTGAGCAATCTGGGCTGAGGGTGGCCGGCATGGCCTTCCTGATGGAACTCGAGGCTCTCGGTGGGCGCAATCGCCTTGCTGCGCGTGACCCCTACTCGATCCTGACGTTTTAAGGCGTAAAGTCGTTCTATTATGGGGGAATGAACGACAAACACAGCACAAGCGTTGAGCACTCCGCCCCAGTGGTACCTGGGTCGAAGGTGCGCTCGGCGCTGCTGTGGTTTGGTTCCCGCGGATCCTCATCGACCCCTCTCATTCTTGAACCGCTTATCGCAGCCTTAAAAGCGAACCACCCGAAGGCTGATACTGAGCTCATCGAACGCGCCTATGACGTAGCCGAACGGATGCACCGCGGGCAGCTGCGCAAGAGCGGGGACCCGTATATTACGCACCCCGTCGCGGTGGCGACGATCCTTGCGGAACTCGGGCTTACGCCGTCAACACTCGCAGCAGCGCTGCTGCACGACACGGTTGAAGATACCGATTATTCACTCGAGCAGCTTACAGAGGAGTTCGGCGAAGAGATCGCGCTCCTCGTTGACGGTGTAACGAAGCTCGATAAGGTCACCTACGGTGAGGCCGCCCAGGCAGAAACCGTACGCAAAATGGTGATCGCGATGGCTCGCGATATTCGCGTGCTCGTGATCAAACTTGCTGACCGCCTGCACAATGCCCGCACCTGGCGGTACGTATCTGCGTCCTCAGCGGGATCGAAGGCACGCGAGACTCTGGAAATTTATGCACCGCTTGCGCACCGCCTCGGG
>CAYVDF010000027.1:4065-15280 GCA_964450475.1 uncultured Pseudactinotalea sp. | reverse complement strand
AGGAACTCGGGCGAATACTTCGCGAGCACGCCCTCTTCGTAGTAGTCGTTCTCGATGAGGTAGGTCAGGCGGTGCTGGAGGGAGTCGAACGTCATCGTGTTGGGGATGACGTGCTGGATGAAGTACTGGCGGGTGGCCTCGGCATCCTTATCGAACTGGATCGTGCCATCCGGAGCGTACAGGTTGAGCATCGCGTTGAGCGCGTGGTAATCCGTCTCGACGCTCGGAGCAGGTGCCGGGGCCTCTAAAATCGTTGCCAAAACTCATCCAATCCTTCGTTGACCCGCGCAACATCGTGCGGGGTGCCAAACAGTTCAAAGTTGTACAGGTGCGGAACCTTGGTTTTTTGGGAGACGATCTTCCCGGCGAGGCAGTAGCCCGCCCCAAAGTTCGTGTTGCCCGCAGCGATGACGCCGCGGATGAGGCCCCGGTTGTGGGGGTCGTTTAGAAATTTAATAACCTGCTTGGGAACCGCGCCTTTCGCGGTGCCGTGCCCGTACGTCGGCAGGATCAGCACGTACGGCTTGGTCACCTGCAGATGCCCCTCCCTCGGCAGCAGCGGGATGCGCAATGCTGGGCGGCCGAGGTTCTTAACGAACCGTGCCGTGTTTCCCGATACCGAGGAGAAGTACACGATGTTGGCCATGCTCGACTCCTTGGATCTGTCGGTGGGCGTGGACGTGCGCAGGTGTGGGTTAGGCGACGCTGACGGAGCTGGCTGCAGCGAGCTCGCGGATGCGGTCGGGGCGGTAGCCAGACCAGTGATCGGCACCAGCAACGACGACCGGGGCCTGCATGTGTCCAAGTGACTTGACGTAGTCGAGCGCGATGGGATCGGAACTGATGTCGACGATTACGTAGTCGATTCCGTTTTTGTCCATCGCCCTGTAGGTGGCATCGCACTGAACACAAGCGGGCTTGCTGTAAACGGTGACGGTCATGCTGGGGGTTCCTTTCCACAAAATGACAACACGAAATTCAGGGTTTTCAGGGGACTTCGCGCACTCGTTGCGCGAGTTTGCGCCTCTGATGCCGCGTGTTCGGATGTTCGTGGAGATCACTATACCTAGTGGTTAGGACAAAACGTGACCACAACATTTAGTGGTTCGGCGTGTCGCGAAGATTTTTTTGCACTCCTCCCCAAAAGGGCGGCTGTGGATAGCATTGTTGATCCACAGGGCGTGCCTGTGGACGGGGCGGGGACAACTGTGCACAGCCTGCGGATAACCCTGTGGATAGCGAAGTGACGGACCTAAGTTATCCACAGCGCGGGCGGGCGTGGGTGGGCACGCGAAGGTGAGCGGGCGCCGTCCGAAAATAAATTTTTTCTTCCGGCGTGTCGCACGCGCGACGAGCTAGGTGCTCACCACTCGCGGTGGGGAGGGAGCAGCGTGCCGGGGTTGAGGTTGCGGTTCGGGTCGGTGGATTTGAGGAGCCCGACCATCATGTCGACGCCGGCTGGGGACAGATCCTGCTCCATCCACGGCGCGTGGTCGGTGCCGACACCGTGGTGGTGTGAGAGCGTTCCGCCGGAGTCGATGAACGACTGCTGGATGGCGGTTTTGACGACGTCGTACTGGCGCAGCGCCTCGTTGTAGTCCGACTTGTCGCCGGCGGGCAGGAACGCGAACGTGAAGTACAGGCACGCGCCGGAGTGGTAGGAGTGCGAGAGGTGGCACATGATGAAGCCCTTGACGCCGATCTCATCGAACGCGTCGTTCGCGGCTTTCATCGCGTTGAAGTACACCTTGCCGAGGGAGTCCCACGGGGCGGCGGTTTCGGAAACGTCGCCCATAGCGCCGCGGTCGAGGAGGAAGTCGCGGATGTAAGGGGTGTCGAACTTCTTTTGGTCGTACAGCGCGCCTGGGCCCTTGCCGAGTTTGATGCCACCGTGTTTGCTGACGATCTTGCCGACGAGGGATTTGTTCGACCGCATGAGCGCGGAGCTCCCCTCGTAGCCGATGTAGCTCAGGCACACCTTGTCGAGGTCCCAGCCGCGGCGCTCCAGCAGGTCAAAGACCATGGGGCCAAGTTTGGAGGCTAGGGAGTTCGATTCCTTCTGCGTTGAGAGGGAGAACGCGGTTTCGGGTGCGTCGGAGACGCGCGTGATCGAGGGTGTGGCGTCGGAGGCGGCGATCTCGCGCATCGCGGAGATGCCGGAGTGCCAGTTCGGGAAGAGGTAGGCGATGACCTCGCGGTTCTCGGGCAGGCGGTGCACGTGCACCCATGCCTCGGTGATGACCCCAAGGCGGCCCTCAGACCCGAGAATCATCTCGCGCACGCTTGGGCCGGAGGAGGTGGCTGGCAGTGGGCGGACCACGACGACCTTGCCCGGCTGCACCAGCCGCATGCCGCGCGTGATATCGGCGATGTCGCCGTATTTATCGGACTGCATACCCGAAGAGCGGGTGGCGATCCAGCCACCGAGCGTGGAGTGCTTGAACGAGTCGGGCTGGTGGCCCATCGTCCAGCCGGTGGCGTTGAGCTGGGTCTCCATGTCGGGGCCGAGCACGCCGGCTTGGATGCGGGCGAGGCCGGAGGCTACGTCGATTTCCAGAACCCGGTTCATCCGGCCCATGTCCATCGAAACAACGAGGCGTTTTTCCTCAGGCTGCGGGGTGAGCGAGCCAGAGATGTTCGAGCCGCCCCCAAACGGGATGAGCACGGCGTTGATCTCGGCGACGTAGTCAACCACGGCGCGGACTTCATCTTCGTTCGCGGGGTAGACGACGACGTCGGGAACGCGGGGCAGATGGCCGGCGCGTACGAGCACGAGGTCGCGAAGCCCCTTGCCGTAGGTGTGGATGACGCGCTGCATGTCATCGGTGAACACGTGGTGATCACCGACGATGCCGCGCAGGGCAGCGGAGTCCTGATCGCTGAGGATGGAGGCGGGCACGTCGATCTCGTCGAAGTGTGGCGGTTCGGCCTCGGGGGTGGTGTTGAGGTCGATCGCCGTTTTCTCATACACGAAGGGGGCGAAAGCCGGCTTGTCTTCGTGGTGGAAGGCAATGCCTTCGACTCCCCAGCCCCACCACTTGTGATGCGTTACGTCGCTCATGATTCTTCCCCTTCAGGCTCCGGTGCCTCGTTGGTTGGTTCGGCCGGGTCGGGCTTATCTTGGCCCGCTTCTGCTGTGTGCGTATCAAACATAGCTCGCACCCGGGTCTCAATGCGATCGTTAAGCTCGGCCAACGACTCACCCGGCTGCACGTACACGGGCTGGCCAATGATGAGCCGAACGGGCGGGCGCCCCGGTTTCACCCAGGAGGCGCCCACGGGCATTGCTTCGTGCGCGCCGATGATCGCGACGGGCACGACGGGTACGCGAAGGGCGCGGGCGAGCGCCGCGACCCCAGGTTTGAACTTCGCGATCTCCCCCGTGCGCGAGCGGGTGCCCTCGGGAAAGATCAGCAGCGGAATGTCTTGGCGCAGCAGCGAGATGCTCAGGCCAGCGCGTTTGGGTTTACCGCCGGAGCGGCGACCATCGCGCTCAACGGGGTAGGAGTTAAAGAAGACGCTCGTGAGCGAGGATTTCCACTTCTGGGAGTAGAAATAGTCCGCCGCCACCGCCGTCGCGAGGTTCTTGGTCAGCGAGTACGGGAGGGAGGAAATAAGAACAGGAGCATCGAGGTGGGAGGAGTGGTTGGCGATGAGTACGAAAGGTCCCTGGAGATCCTTAACGTTTTCTTCGCCGTCGACCGTGATCGAGACGAGGGAGTTGATGAACCCGCGCAGGATCCCCCGCTGGGTGAACCGGCGCAGAAGCCGGTGCCATGCCCAGTGGTAACGGTCGGTTGGTTTACCGCTCATCCCGTCCCTTCTTAATCATGCCCGTGGCGCGAACGACGAGCGGGCGCGGCATGTACGAGGCGAGGAGGGCGAGGAGCTTGAAACGCTTGGAGGGCACGACCCGGTTCTTGCCCTTTTCGATCGCGGTCAGGGTGTCGGCGACGAGGCGGTCCGAGGAGAGCCACAACCATGAAGGAATGGCGCCGGAGTTGACGCCGGCGCGGGCATGGAACTCGGTGCGCACCCACCCGGGCAGGAGGGTCATGATATGGACGCCTGTGCCCCGCATTTCAAGGGCAAGGGCGTCGGAGAACGTGTTCATCCACGCCTTGATCGCGGAGTAGTTGTTCATCGCGATGAGGCCGGCGACCGATCCAACGTTGATGATGATACCGGCGCCGCGCTCACGCATAACGAGGCCCGCGGCGGATGCCAAGCGCATTGGGGCGGTGATCATGAGGTCGAGGCCGTGAAGGTGCGCCTCGATATTTTCGGTGACGGTGGGTTCGTGCAGGCCCGAGCCGGCGTTGTTGACGAGGATGTCGATCTGCGGATCTGAGTTCAATCGCTCGATAACGACCTCGACACCCTCGGGGGTGGCGAGGTCAGCGGCGATGACCTCAACGTCGACGCCGTGCACGCGCAGCGCACCTGCAACTTCTTCGAGCCGGGAGAGTGTGCGGGAGACGAGCACGAGATCGACGCCGCGCTTGGCGAGGGCTTTGGCGAAGGCCAGGCCGATGCCTGCGGAGCCCCCGGTAATGAGCGCGCGACCGGCGATCGATGTCATAGCTGATCCCCCTTGCGCATCGTGCTCATGAGCGAGGCGAAGGTGCCATCGACTGTGGTGACCCACGAGTGCACCGGCCAGCGCTTGGCGCTCGCGTAGCGGTACAGCGCCGGGTCGGGGTTGACGACGTTCGGGTGGCCGACGACGTCGAGCCACGGCCGGTCGGCGTACGTGTCGCCGTAGGCGTAGGAACCGGTGAGGTCGAGGTCGCGTTCGCGGGCGTAACGCTCTAACCACGTGGCGCGGGCTTCGTCCACCAGCGGGGAGACGGCGAGGTGGCCTGTCCACAGACCGTTCTCATCGACGTCCATCTTGCCTGCGACGATGTCGTCAAACAGGCCCTTGAGGGGTTCGACGAAGACGTCGATCTGCCCGGTGATGAGCACGGTGTGGTGCCCGGCCGCGCGGTGCTTGGCGATCTGCTCGACGGCCTCTTTGAGGAGGCGTGAGCGCAGGCGCGGGGCGATTTCGCGGGCGATGACAGCGCGGAGTTCTTCTTCGTTGACGCCGGCATAGCGGCGCATGAAAGTGCGGATGAACTCGCCGCGGTCGCGCTTCTCTGCTTGGAAGTAGCTCGGGGATTTCGCGACGAGGGAGACGAGCTCGCCGAGCGCGCGACCCTTGCCGGTAGCCATCGCGACCCACACGTAGTGTTCGAGCAGGTTGGCGGCCGCGACGGTGCCGTGCATGTCGAACACAGCGAGCACGTCGGTGCGCTCGGGCAGGGCGTCGTCCTTCGCGCTGCCGCCGGCAACAGGTGCGCGGCGCGCGCGGGTCAGGCCTGGCACGTTCGGGATATGAACCTCGGCGAGGTAGTGATCCCAGTCGATCGTCGTGATGTCGAAGCCGTGAAGCGCTCGCTGATCCTCGCGGATGGCGAGATGAAGCGCGCGGGTGTTGGCGTCGTCAAAAATGATTTCGGTCTGCGTGTACGGCTGGTACAGGTCGGTGAACTTGCGCAGCGTGCCGAGGTCGCGCTTGGCCTTGGCGATCGTTGAGAGCCACTTGCGGGTCGTCGGGTTCGCGGGGAGATAGCCGATGCCCTTGTCGGCGAGATCGACGCCGATCTCGCGGCGGCGCAGCGAGCGCTCAACGCGCGGGCCGTTGGGGAACGACCAGTTCGGTACCTGGATGAGCGAGCCCTCGTCGTCGAGGAGCGGGTTGGCGGAGAAGTATCCGCGCACGATGCGCAAGAGCTCACCGAAGCGCAGCGGGTTGCGGATACCGGAGGCGACTTGGAAGTAGCGGGGCTCGCCGACCTCGGGCGGGTTCGCGGCGACAGCGAGGATGGCGTTAACGACGTGGTCGACGGGGATGACGTCGAGGATCGTGTCCGCGAGCGCGGGGAACTCCGGCAGCATGCCTCGGCCGTACGCGGCGATGAGCGGGTCGGCAACCTTGAAGCCGTCGATCCAGCCCGGGTAGGGGTGAGCGGCTGAGGATTCGATGATCGTTGGGCGCACGACCGACAGGCGGTGCTCGGTTCCCCAGAGATCTTCGGCGACGCGTTCGCCAAGTGCCTTAGTAAAGGTGTAGACGTCGGGCCAGCCGAGGCTTTGCGCGCGCATCCGCCCGGCCTGGACTAGGCGTTCGGTCACCCATTCTTCGCGCAGCTCCTCGGCCGCCTCGGCGACTGCGCGGGCGCCGGCGCGGCGGTGCTTGGCGCGGGCCTCTTTGAGAATGGCACTCAGCACCTCGGGGCGGCGGGAGGCGGCTTCGGCATCGGAGCGGGCCGCGAGCGCCTTGGAGGTCTCCATGACCCGGTCGACGTCGTGGTCGAGGCTGCGTTCCTCGGCAACGCCCTTGCGAAGGCCAGCGACGTAACACGTCGACACGTGCACGACGTGGGGATCGGAACCCGAGGCGAGGAGCGCCTCGTACAAGGTGACGGGGCCATCGACGTTCGCCTCGAATGCCTCATCGATGGGGGGATCAAAGGAGACGGTCGAGGCCGAGTGGACAACGACGTCAATGTCACCAGGGAGGGCGGGCACATCACCGAGGTCGCCTTCGATGACCGTGATGCGCTCGGCGGCCTGACGGTCGGCTTCCTCGGCGCCGACGGCCTCGCGCCACGGGGCGAAGCACGGTTTGCGCAGGAGTTTATTGACGCGCACCTGGGCGGTGAGCGCGCCGCGGGGGCGCACGAGCAGGGTCATGCGCGTATCCGGGTAAGTGGACAGCAGCTTCTCCAGCACGGCCTGCCCAACGAACCCGGTTACCCCGGTAATAAAGACGTGTGCGTCACCCAAATCAGACACTTGCGTAACTTTATCGGACGTCGCGGCGTGGTTGTTCATCGCGTGCTCCGCTCACCCGCTGCGCACCTGTGGGCAGCCGGAAAAGTCGGTGTGTCAAGAAAAAGGGTCACAAGCCTGATTCTAGGCGCGATCAGGGCACGTGTGGCCACATACGTGAGCCATCCAACCCGTGGGCAGTTAGCCTTCCGCCGTGACCGGTGGCTTGTCAGACCAGGGGAAGGCGATCCACTCGTCCGTGTGCTTCCACGTGTAGTCCGGTGTGATGATCGACGCCGACTTCGTGTAGAGCACCGCAGAGCGCGCCTCCGCGGGAACGAACTCGTTCGCGACCCCATCACCATCGGTGTCGCCAGGAATCCCGTACTCGGAGATGAGCTCCATCACCATGGCGAGGGTCTTACCTGAGTCCGCTACGTCGTCAACAACCAAGACCTTGCGCCCCGGGAGCTCGGAGGTGTCCATGAACGGGGGAAGCACGACAGGCTCGGGGAGAGTTTCGCCGATCCCGGTGTAGAACTCGACGTTCATCGTGCCCATCGCTTTAACGCCAAGCGCGTACGAGATCGCTCCGGCCGGCAGTAGGCCGCCGCGGGCGACGGCGATAACGATGTCGGGCATCCAATCCGAGGCGACGACCGCGCGGGCGAGATCGCGGCACGCTTCGCCGAAGCCGTCCCAGGTGAGGATTTCAAGTTCGCGGTCGGTCGCGACGTCGTCGAAGGGTTGGTTCATAGGGGACACTCTACGCGGTCGGCTCGGCGAGCGCCTCCTCGACCTGCTTGCGCGGGGTCTGGGTGTGGAGGGTGTCGCGCAAGGGGAGGACCTTCAAGAACATGGTCGCAACGACTGCGATGAGGGAGATCGGCAGCGCGATAAGGAAGACGACGTGGAGGGACTCGGCCAGGCCCTGGCGGATCGCCTCTTCGAGGGCACGCGGGAGTTGGCTGAGAGTCGCGGGATCGAGCACGGAACCGACGTCGATATCGCCGGTGGGCATCGCTCCGGCTAGGTCTGGAGGCACGTGGGCAGCGATCTTCTCCCCCACGCGCGAGGCCCAGATCGTGCCGAACAGGGCGATGCCGACGGTGGCGCCGGCGGAGCGGAAGAACTGGGTGGCGCTCGTGGCGATGCCGAGGTCAGCGGGGCGCGCGGTGTTTTGCACGACGAGGACGTACGTGCTCATCGTTCCCCCAAGGCCAATGCCAAGCACGGTCATCGCGGCGATGAGCTGGATCGGCTTATCGCCGTAGGAGAGCAACGCGAGCAGCACGTAGCCGGCGACGATGAAGACGGTTGAGATGACCATGAAGGCCTTGTATTTGCCCGTGCGGGTGATGAGCAGGCCGATCACGATCGAGGTGAGGATCATCGCGAGCGACATCGGCACGATGATGGCACCGGATTCGGTGACATCGGCGCGCATGACCCCTTGGGCGTAGACGGGGATGTAGAAGATTGCACCGAACATGACCATGCCGATCACGAGCGAGGCGATGTTGGAGATCGTGAAGGTCGAATCCTTGAACAGGCGAAGCGGGATGACGGGCTCGGCGGCGCGCAGTTCGACCGGGATGAGGATCGCTAGGAGCACGACGCCGATCGCGTACGCGCCGAGCACCTGCCACGACCCCCACGGGTAGGTGACCCCGCCCCAAGAGGTTGCAAGGAGGATCGCGATCAGTGCACCCGAAAGCAGAAGGATGCCTGCGACGTCAACAATCGCCTTCCGCGGGGTGTAGGGGAGGCGGAGGAAACGCGCGATGAACACGAGGGCAGCGAACCCGAGCGGGAGGGTAACGAAGAAGAGCCAGCGCCACCCCCACGTGTCGGTGATGAGGCCTCCAAGCAGCGGGCCGGCGATGGAGGTGACGCCGAAGAGTGCGCCCATGATGCCTTGGTATTTGCCGCGTTGGCGGGGCGGGATGATGTCGCCGATGATGACCTGCGACAGGGGCATGAGCATGCCCATGCCGATGCCTTGGAGGACGCGGGCGCCAATGAGCCAGACGAAGTTCATGGCGAACCCCGATAGCACTGAGCCGACGACGAACACGGCGAGACCGCCGATGTAGAACGGGCGGCGCCCGAAGATGTCGGAGAGTTTGCCCACGACCGGCACGATGACCGCGGAGGCGAGCATTGCCGAGGTTGCGAGCCACGAGTAGTACTTCATGCCGCCGAGCTCGGCGACGATGACGGGCATCGCCGGTGAGACCATCGTTTGGCTGATTGAGGCAACGAACATACCGGCCATGAGGCCGATGAAGACCATGCGGGATTCGCGGGTCAAGGTAAAAGCTGTGGGTGCGGTCGAGGTCAAGGTCCAATTCCGTTTCGAGAAAGATGCTCCAGACCCATTCAACGCCTATTTTGCAGTTTGTGCAAACTTTTGCTGACGCGTAGTCTGGTGTCTATGTCTGAGGAAGAATTGGGACTTCGCGAGCGCAAGAAGCGGGCTACTCGCAACGCGCTGCAGAACGCGGCGCTCGAACTCGTTGTTGCCCACGGGCTCGATAATGTAACTGTGGAGATGATCACGTGCGAGGTTGGGGTCTCTGCGCGCACGTTCTTCAACTACTTCGCCACGAAGGAAGATTCCCTGCTCGACTTCAGCCCCGAACGCCTCGAGCGTTACCTCGCCGATCTTGCTGCGCGCCCACTCGATGAGCCGCCCCTGCTCAGCTTGCGCACGGTGCTCATGGCCGATGCGCCGCGGCTCGAGGCATCGAAGGACACGTGGCGGCTGCGGTTAGAACTCAGCGGCAAGCACCCCGAGATCTTCCACGCTGCCGCCTCTGCGAGCGCACGCGTCGACCACGCGGTCACCCAGGCGATCGCCGAGCGCCTCGGCCGTGACCCGGCGACCGATCCGATGCCGCGCCTCGTGGCCGGGGTTGCCTCAGCGGCGCGCCGCACCGCCCTGGGCGTGTGGGCGCACGGCGGTTTCGTTCGCCCCTATCCTGAAGTGCTCGCCGAGTGTTTTGATGAACTCACACACCTTCTACCCACCGCGAACTAAGAAGAGCCCGTGCCACTGTTTCGAATGATCATGCGCTACTTGCGGCCCTATTGGCCGTGGGTCGTTGCGATCGTCATCCTTCAACTCGTCGCGGTGCTCGCCGCGCTCCTTCTGCCAAACCTCAACGCCTCGATCATCGACCGCGGCATCGCGCTCGGGGATGTGCCCTTCATTTGGCGCACCGGCGGAATCATGCTCGCCGTCACCCTCGTTCAAGTGCTCGCCGCAATCGGCGCCGTCTACTCCGGCGCCCGCACCGCGATGAGCGTCGGCCGCGACATCCGCGCCGACTTTTACTCCCAGGTCAACAAACTCTCCAGCCTCGATATCTCGCGCTTCGGCGCCGCCACGCTCTCCACCCGCGGCACCAACGACGTCCAGCAAGTGCAGATGCTCACCCTGCTCACGCTCAACCTCATGGTCACCGCCCCGATCATGTCGGTCGGCGGGGTCGTCATGGCGCTTCGCGAAGACCCGGGCCTCTCGTGGCTCGTGTGGGTCGCCGTACCCACGCTATTCATCGTGGTCGCGCTGATCGTTCGCCTGCTGTTGCCGCTGTTTCGCCAGATGCAGGAGCGTTTGGACGACGTCAATGCGGTGTTGCGTGAGCAGATCCTTGGTATTCGGGTCGTGCGTGCATTCGTGCGCGAAGACTACGAAACTGAGCGCTACGCCCGTGCCAACGCTGCCTTGACCGACGTGTCGGTGCGCGTGGGAACGCTGTTTGTTCTCATGTTCCCGATCATCATGCTCATCTTGCAGGCCGCGAGCGCCGCCGTGCTGTGGTTCGGAGCCGCCCGCGTCGACGCCGGCTACATCGAGGTTGGCTCACTCACGGCGTTCATGCAGTACCTCATGCAGATCCTCATGTCGGTCATGATGGGCGTGTTTATGCTCATCATGGTTCCCCGCGCGGCCGTCTCCGCCGAGCGAATCAACGAAGTCATCAACCTCGAACCCTCCATGCCGCTCGGCACCGGCATCACCGCCGCTGACGCCGAGCGCCTGCGCTCCCCCGGCTCCGGTGTGCTCGAGTTCAACGGCGTATCGTTTGGGTACCCGGGCGCGGAGCATGACGTCGTCTCTGACGTCACGTTTACCGCCCACCCGGGTCAAACGACCGCCATCATCGGCTCAACCGGCTCGGGGAAGTCGACGCTGGTGCGCCTCGCATCCCGCATGTTCGATCCCGATACGGGAACGATTTCGATCGGCGGGCTCCCCCTCACGGCCTTTACGCCAACAGACCTTGCCGGGGTGCTCGCCGTCGTTCCGCAAAACCCGTACCTATTTTCGGGCACGGTCGCGAGCAACTTGCGGTTCGGTAAGCCCGAGGCAACGGATGAGGAGCTC
>CAYVDF010000027.1:0-4055 GCA_964450475.1 uncultured Pseudactinotalea sp. | reverse complement strand
GGGAGGCGCTGCGGATCGCCCACGGGGAAAGCTTCGTGCGGGAGAAGAAGGACCAGCTCGACTCGGCGATTGCTCAGGGCGGCACGAACGTTTCGGGTGGGCAGCGCCAGCGCCTGTCGATCGCGCGGGCGCTCGTGGTGAAGCCGCAGATTTATTTATTTGACGACTCCTTCTCCGCTCTCGACGTCACGACCGATGCCCTTGTGCGCGCCGCGCTGAAAGAGGCAACCCGCGATGCGACGGTGATCATCGTCGCGCAGCGGGTTTCCACGATTCAACACGCCGAGCAGATTGTCGTGCTCGATGGCGGAAGGGTCGTTGGCACGGGCACACACGATGAGCTGCTGGCGACATGCCCGACCTACGTCGAGATCGTGCAGTCCCAGGCGGGGGCGGATGATCCCCATGTTGGCGCGAGTGAAGGGAGCGGGCTGTGAGCGGCGAAGAGATTGACGAAACGGCTGAATACTCCGCACCCCACAAGCGCGCAAAGAACGTGTGGGGGTCGATCCGCCGGCTTGGCGCACGCCTGAAGCCCGAGCGAATCCAACTGACCCTCGTGGTGGTGCTCATCATCGCCTCGGTCGTGCTCTCGGTGCTCGCCCCACGCGTGCTCGGCCAAGCAGTCGACATCATCTACTCCGGCTTCATCGGTGGCAAGCTCCCCGCTGGCACCGATCTCGCCACGCTCATCGCCGAGGCGGAAGCCGCGGGCAACACCGAGTACGCGACGATGCTCGCCTCCTCCGGTGTCATCCCGGGTGAGGGCATCGACTTCGGTGCGCTCGGGCAGAAGATCCTCCTGCTCATTGGGATGTATGCGGGCGCCGCGTTCTTCTCGTGGATCTCCGGGCACCTGCTCAACCTCCTCGTCATGCGCGTGGTGTACTCGCTGCGGGAAGACATCGAAACGAAGATCAACAACCTGCCCCTGTCCTACTTCGACTCCCACCAGCGCGGCGACATCATGAGCCGGGTCACCAACGACGTCGACAACGTTCAAAGCGCTCTCCAGCAGGGCTTCTCCCAAGGGCTCAACTCTCTCCTGCGGGTGATCGGGATCGGGGCGATGATGTTCATCGTTTCGTGGGTTCTTGCACTCATCGCGCTCATCGCCCTACCGCTCACCGCGCTCGTCGCCGGTGTGCTCGGGTCAAAATCCCGCAACCGATTCACCCAGCAGTGGCGCGAAACTGGCCGCCTCAACGGCCACATCGAGGAGACCTTCTCCGGCCTCGAACTCGTGCGCATCTTCGGCCGCAGCGACGACATGATGGCCGAGTTTGACAAACGCAACGACGCCCTCTTCACCTCGGCATTCACCGCCCAATTCCTTTCGGGCTCGATCATGCCGCTCATGCAGTTCGTCTCCTACATCTCCTACGTGCTCATCGCGGTCGTCGGGGCGCTGCGGGTCGCCGGCGGGCACATCACCCTTGGCGACGCGACGGCGTTCATCCAGTATTCGCGTGAGTTCTCCCAGCCGCTCAGCCAGCTCGGGGGCCTTGCGAACATGCTCCTATCTGGGGTTGCCTCAGCTGAGCGCTGCTTCGAGCTCCTCGACGCCGAAGAGCAGACCACCGACGTCGTCACGTCAGAACTCCCCGCGCACACCGACGGGCACGTGGAGTTCCGCGACGTCTCCTTCTCCTACTCCCCCAACACCACGCTCATCGAGAACCTATCGCTGAGCGTCAACCCCGGCGAAACCGTCGCGATCGTCGGGCCGACGGGCGCGGGCAAAACCACCCTCGTCAACCTCATCATGCGGTTCTACGATCTCGCTGCTGGGCAGATCCTCATCGACGGCATCGACACCGCCACCCTCACGCGCCAGCAAGTGCGCTCGCGCGTGGGGATGGTGCTCCAAGACGCCGTGCTGTTCGAGGACACGATCGCCGCGAACATCCGCTACGGCCGCCTGGATGCGACCGACGAGGAGGTCATCGAAGCCGCGAAGGCCACGATGGTCGACCGCTTCGTGCGCCAACTCCCGCAGGGTTACGACACCATCATCGAACCCGACGCCCAAAACCTCTCCGCTGGGGAAAAGCAGCTGCTCACCATCGCCCGCGCGCACATCGCGAACCCCTCGCTGCTCATTTTGGACGAGGCAACCTCCTCGGTCGATACCCGCACCGAAGTGTTGGTTCAGCAGGCGATGAACAGGCTGCGCTCGGGGCGCACCAGCTTTGTGATCGCGCACCGGCTCTCCACGATTCGCGACGCCAACCTCATCCTCATGATGCGTGATGGCGCGATCGTAGAGTCCGGTTCACACGCGGAGCTTATCTCCGCCCGCGGCGCCTACTACGAGCTGTACATGTCGCAGTTCGAGGGCGCCGGGGCGCAAGAATAACCGGTCGCCGGCTCTAGAGCGCAGCGATGGCTGCGTCGATGTTCGGGTCCTGCTTGATCTCGGGAACCTGCTCGGTGTAAATCACCTTGCCGTCTTCATCGATAACGACGACGGCACGCGAAAGGACTCCCGCGAGCGGGCCGTCAACGATGCGCACACCGTAGTCCGACCCAAAGGTGGAGCGGAACACGGAACCGGTGATTGCGTCGTCAATACCCTCAGCGGCACAGAAGCGGCCGTGCGCAAAGGGGAGGTCAGCGGAGACGTTGATCACCTGGGTGTTGTCGAGCGAGGCGGCGCGGGCGTTGAAATCCTGCACGCTCTTGGCGCAGATGCCGGTGTCGAGGGAGGGGAAGATGTTAAGCACGACTCGTTTGCCGCGGAACTGTTCGAGCGTGATCTCGCGAAGTTCGGCGTCAACCAGGGTGAAGTCGGGGGCTTGTGAGCCGACCTCGGGGAGCGCACCCACGGTGTTGATTGGGTCGCCATCAAGCGTAATCTGGGCCATTTTGAGGTTCCTTTCTACAAAATGAGGAATCTCAAGCGTAGCTCCTTCCCTCTTCTTGGGGCAGGGGCAGGGCGCTGCGGCCCGCCCATTGAGATGGGCGGGCAGCCCTTACTTTTGACGCGGGAAACTCTTCTGGAAGTCGAGCGCGACATCCTTCATGTAGGCAAACTCAACCCCAGGGTGGCTTGCCATGTGATCGATGAGCCGCTCAAGCATGAGGAGATTTTGCGGGCGCCCGGAAACGTCGGGGTGGATCGTGATCGGGAAAACAGCGTAATCCATCTCCCGATACACCCAGTCGAACTGGTCGCGCCACAACACTTCGATGTCTCGGGGAGAGACAAACCCGTGCGATGTGAAGGAGGACTTGATGAACATCATCGGCGGGAGGTCATCGAGGTACCACGAGGCAGGGATCTCAATGAGGTCGGTCTCCTCACCGCGCACAAGCGGTTTCATCCACTCCTTGGCGGATTTCGCTTCGTAGTCGATCTTCGTCCACGAGTCCCCAACTCGAACGTAGTAGGGCGTGTGATCGTTGTGCATCAGCGAGTGGTCGTAGAGAAACCCTCGGTCAAGGAGGATCTCGTTCGTCACTGGGGAGAACTCCCACCACGGTGCAACGTAGCCGACAGGCTTGACCCCGGCTCGGGAGGTAATGAGCTCGGTGCAGTAATCGAGAACTTCAGTCTCTTGCTCACGCGTCATCGCGATGGGGTTCTCGTGCGAGTACCCATGCACCCCGATTTCGTGACCGGCTTCCACTACCTCATCAAATTGCTCCGGGAACGTCTCAATCGAGTGGCCCGGCCAGAACCAGGTCACGGGGATGTCGCGGCGCTGCGCAAGTTGTAACAGGCGCGGCACTCCCACTTCACCAGCGAACATTCCGCGTGAAATATCTCCGGGTGAATCCTCCCCGCCGTAGGAACCGAGCCATCCACCAACGGCGTCGACATCGATACCGATGGAAACAAAAATCTTCTTCGACATTGTGTACCTTCCTTAGTGTTGAAACAGCCCCCTGAGTTCTTCGTTTGAGTAGCCCGCTGCGAGTCCGGCTGCCAGCGCAATCCGGGATTGAAACGGGTTAAGTTGGCTCACGATGACCCCGAGCCCCACGAGCTCTCCCGCGCCGCCCTTGCCATAGGTCGGGATGATCGGCCCCTCGGGCACTCTTGTGCTGAG
>CAYVDF010000026.1:0-15296 GCA_964450475.1 uncultured Pseudactinotalea sp. | reverse complement strand
GTACCCAGCTCGGGCGATTGGCGCTGCTGTAGCGCGCTTCCTTGACCCGGAAGAGTTCTCTGGTTCGATCCCAGTCTCGCCCACCACGTTGAACCCGTTATGGGTTAGGCACACTTGTCTGTGTGCCGTGGTTTGTTTCTCAATAGCTCACCCATCACGCGGTGCAATGTGACTGTCCTTGCCATGTGGCATGTTTACGTGTTCCAGGAGTACTGGTGCCGAAAAACGGCTCGACGGCTGTATCTTCGCGTCGACGCACAAATGCAGCCCCCCTCATCCCCATCCTCGCCCGGCGCGTGCGCGAGGTGGAAGCGCGTGCATCACGCGGGAAGCTCGGCCCAACGAATAAGACCCGCTTCCAAGTCATCGCGATGCTCGTTCGAGACGAGCGTGCCCGAATTCAGGCTGACGCCTCGCTCACGGGTAGTGCCCGTGCCGAACTGCTGAAACGACTCGACGGGATTGCGACAATCCTCGCGCGCACCGCGACTCGAGACACGTCACTGCTGACGCTCCTCGATCCCGACGTCAAACCCATGCGCGCCGCTCAGGAGATGCGCAACGAGTGGCTCCTTGCCGCTGGTTTCGAACTCACCGAAGAGCAACTGAACATTCGCGACCACCTACCTAAGAGGGTGGTGACGGCGGCCGTTGCGGAGAAGCAGGTAACCCCATCCGGCGTTGCACAGCGCCTTCGTAACGTGCCGTTTATTCCTCCCGTCTTTGACTACTCATCCCTCAACGGAGCGAGCCCGCTGAGCCAATGGGAACTGCTTGATCCCCTCTACCGTGCGTTCGAAGAGGGCGCGGGAGGCGGGAGCGCAACGATGCCGCTGCCGCCCTATCCCGCGATTGATCACTACTCCCCGCGCGGCCTAGAGCTCATGCGTCACCAAGTGCGCTTCCTCGAGGCAGTCAAGGCCGGCCACCGCGAGTTCTTGCTCGCCGACGAGCCGGGCCTGGGTAAGACCGCGCAGTCCGTCGTGGCGGCCTCGATCGCGCAGGCCTATCCCCTGCTCGTTGTCGTGCCGAACGTCGTGAAGATCAACTGGGCGCGCGAAGTGCAACTGTGGACCCCTGGCCGCAGCGTCACGGTCATCCACGGCGACGGTGATGGGATGAACGCATTCGCCGACGTCTTCATCATCAACTACGAGATCCTCGACCGACACCTTGAGTGGATGAGCAAGTTTGGATTCCGCGGAATGGTCGTCGACGAGGCTCACTTCATCAAGAACCTCACCTCTCAACGTTCGCAAAACGTGCTGACCCTCGCCGAGCAGATCCGCTCCGAGGTCCCCGATCCCCTTCTCATTGCGCTCACCGGTACGCCCCTCATCAACGAGGTGGAAGACTTCCACGCGATCTGGCGTTTCCTCGGGTGGATCGATGAGGAGGGTCCGAAGGCCAAGCTCTTTGGCGCGCTCGATCGCATTGGCACAACTCCCGCTGATCGCGCGTTCTATCCCGCGGCACGCCGCGCCGTCATCGACATGGGTATCGTGCGTCGTCTCAAGACTGAAGTCGCCAAGGACCTTCCCGCCCGCCGCGTTGCGGACATGCCGGTCGAACTAGACGACGAGGTCGGCCGCTCCATCGTGGCGGCCGAACGCGAGCTTGGTCGGCGCCTAGCGGAGAAGTACCGCGCGCTCATGGAGCACCAGGGCCTCGACGTCGACACCGACGTCGATTACGACCTCATGCGTCTCGTTGCGCGCCGCGAACTCGAATCCTCGAAAAACACCAAGTCGAGCGAGAACGTCTTCACGATGGTTCGCCGGATCGGCCAGGCGAAGGCGACCCTCGCCTCCGATTACACCGTGCAACTTGTGCACTCCGTGGGCAAGGTCGTGTTCTTCGCTAAGCACATCGACGTCATGGATACCGCCGAGGCGCATTTCGCCGAGCACGGCCTGAAGACCGTCTCGATCCGTGGCGAGCAGACTTCAAAGGCACGCCAGGAGGCGATCGACGCGTTCACGAACGATCCGGAAGTATCCGTGGCTGTCTGTTCGCTCACCGCCGCCGGTGTTGGCCTCAACCTACACGTCGCCTCGAACGTCGTGCTCGCCGAGCTCTCATGGACGGCGGCCGAACAAGCTCAGGCAATTGACCGCGTCCACCGTATTGGTCAGGAACAGCCCGTCACTGCGTGGCGAATCCTCGCTGCGCACACGATCGATACGAAGATCGCCGAACTCATCGACTCGAAGGAAGGCCTCGCGGCCCGCGCACTCGACGGTTCGGATGCCGACGTCACCGACACCACAACCGTTCAGGAAGACGCACTCGTGCACCTGCTGCAAGAAGCGCTAGAAAACTAATTTTCTGCACCCGCGCTACAGCGCGACGCGCTCGATCCGTTCGCGCGTTGTTTGGCACGTGTAATACATCCCGATACGGTTGCCCCCGATCATCTCCACCGGGATCTCTAGCCCATAGATTTCTCGCATGCTCTCCGTCGTAACAATCGCCTCAGGGTTACCTTGGGCGACGATCTTGCCATCGCGCATCGCAATAATGTTGTCCGAATACACGGATGCAAAGTTGATGTCGTGGAGAACCATGACGATGGTCTTGCCGAGTTCATCCGCGGTCTTTCGCAGGGTCTGCATCATGCCCGCAGAGTGGCGCATGTCGAGGTTGTTCAGCGGCTCATCAAGGAGCACGTAATCCGTTTCCTGCGCGAGCACCATGGCGACGAACGCACGCTGGCGTTGCCCTCCCGACATCTCATCAAGGTAGCGGTTCGCGAGGGGACCCATGTGAAGGTAATCCATCGCTTCGTCGATCGCGAGGCGGTCGGTTCGCGTAAGGCGGCCCTTAGAGTGCGGGTAGCGCCCAAACGCGACGAGGTCGCGCACGGTCAAGCGCACGGCGAGGTGGTTTTCTTGACGCAAGATCGAAAGTCGGCGGGCGACCTCGTCTCCCGGGGCCTCGTGGACATTCATCCCATCGACGTAGATCTCACCGTGGGTGGTCGGCAGCAGGCGCGCAATCATCGACAGCAGTGTCGACTTACCGGCCCCGTTACCGCCAATGACGGAGGTGATGCCCCCGCGCGGGATCGTGGCGCTGATGTCGTCAACCACGGTGCGCGCACCGTAGTTCTTTGTGACGTTAACAATTTCGATCATCTGCGTTGCCCTCTCAATAGAAGCGCGATGAATAGCAGGCCACCGGCGAACTCGATGATGACGCTGAGCACGGTACTTAGTCCGAGCACGTGCTGCAGCAGTGCTTGGGCGCCGATGAGAAGAATGATGGCCACTAGTGCAGCCGTGGGCAGCACGACCGCGTGCTTGACCGAGCGCACCATGTGGTACGCGACGTTCGAGGCGATAAGGCCGAAAAATAACACGGGGCCGACGAGCGCCGTCGATACGGCAACCTGCACCGCGGACAGGCTCAGAAGCGTGAGGACCACCCGGCGGTAGTTCAGACCAACGGCAACGGCGAGGGAAGGACCGAGCGCTACGACGTCCAAATGACCGCGCATGAGCCAGATACCGGCGCTGCTCAGTGCAATGAAAACGAGTGCGAGCGGCAGGATCGTCTCATCGACGGCCGTGAACGAGGCGAAGAGACGGTCGGTGATGATGAGGCTTTCGTTCGGGTCAATTATGCGTTGAAGGAACGTTGAAATCGAGCGGAAGAACGTGCCGAAGACGATGCCAACGAGGACGAGGAGGACGACATCGCGGCGTCTTCCACCAAAGAGCCACCAGAACAGCGCAAGTGAGAGCACGAGCATGACCGCGACTTCAATGCCGAATCGTGGCATGCCTGCCAGGGTGTTGACGGCGGTGGAGCCGAGCATGAACACGAGGCCGGTTTGAATGAGTTCATACAGGGAGTCGAACCCCATGATTTGGGGGGTGAGGATGCGGTTCTCGGTGATCGTCTGAAACACGACCGAACTCATGGCGATTGCGATGGCAACGAGTACGAGGGAGATGAGTGTGCGGCTGCGGAAGGGCAGCACAAAATCCCAATGGCCCTGAGCGTTGAGAGTGAGGTAGCCGATGATCGCGAATGCCGCGAGGATGCCAAGGATGACGAGGCGCTGCCCATCGGTGACGTTGCTGAGGGAGCGCTCTCGACGCGGACCGATCGCCGGCTGGCGCCAGTTACTGCCGAGCCGGATGGTGTCACGAACAATGGTGCGTTCGCTCATGCCGCCACCTCCGTGCGCTTGGCCCTAGCCGGAGCGCGCCGCTGGGGCTTTTCCGACGGGGCGTCGGTGCGGAGTAGGAGGATGAGGAAGAGCGCGGAGCCGACGACGCCGACGACGACGCCGATCGGTACTTCGTAGGGGTAGCGCACGAGCCGGCCGATAATGTCAGAGACGAGCACAAACCCTGAGCCAAGCAGCGCGACCCACGGCAGACTGCGGCGCAGGTTATCGCCCATGATGCGCGAGACAATATTCGGCACGACGAGCCCGAGGAACGGCAGACCTCCAACGACCACGATGACGAGCGCCGTCACGACCGCTACGACACCGAGGCCGAGGTTCATGGCGAAGCGGTAGTTCATCCCGAGGTTCGTTGTGAACTCCTCCCCCATCCCGGCAACCGTGAAGCGATCGGCGAGCAGATAGGCGAGCACTGCGAAGATCGCGACGAGCCACAGGAGTTCGTAGCGGCCCTTAATCACGCTGGAGAAATCTCCGGTGAGCCAGGAGGACAGGCTCTGGGTCATCTGCCGGCGGTAGGCGATCATCGTCGTCACGGCTGAGATGACGGCCCCGAGCATGAGACCGATAAGGGGCACAACAATGACCGAGCGTAGTGGGATGGCTCTAAGGATTCTCAGGAACAACAACGTGCCGCTAAGGGCCGTTATCGCCGCAACAATCATCTTGCCCATGAGCGGCATGCCCGGTGCGAAGATCGTTACGAGCAGGAGTCCAAGCGCCGCCGATTCAGTGGTGCCGGCCGTCGAGGGCTCGACGAAGCGGTTGCGTACAAGCATCTGCATGATGAGCCCAACGATGCTCATCGCGGCGCCTGCGAGCAGGATCGAAATCGTTCGCGGGATCCGCGACACGGTCAGGGTTTGCCAGTCAGTTTCGGTCATCCCCGAAGTGAGGATGCGGATCGGGTCAAGGTTGGAGACACCGACAAAAATAGAGATTATCGATAGGAGAAGAATCCCAACGACCGCCGCGCCGAGTTTCAGGCGGGCGGTCGAACGGGAGACTACTGATGCTGGCACAGCTATCCGCGAAGCGCGTTACCAATCTCTTTAAACATCTCGGTGGCGTTTTCAACCCCAGAGATGATGATGTACCAGCGTTGCGCGTCGAGGTACACAACCTGACCCTTCTTCCACGCCTCGGTCGCGTGCACAAGCTCGTTATCGAGGATCGCTTGCGCGGATAATCCTGATTCGCCGATCGCGGCGTCACGGTCGTTGACGAATAGCCACTCGGGGTCCGTGTCGCGGATCATCTCAAAAGAGATCGCTTCACCGTGCGGAAGCGCTTCGACCTCGTTCACCGCTTCGGGTACACCGAGCACCGAGTGGATGATCCCAAAGCGCGAATCGGTTCCATAGACCGTCACTTCTCCCCCGGAGGTGGAGACGATCATTCCGGGACCGGCGTTGGCACCAAGACCTCTAACTTCATCGACAATCTCCCGGAAGTCCGCGATCGCGGTCTGCGCCTCGACCTCGCGGTCAAAGATTTTTCCAAGGATCGTCGTTGAGGCCTCGATGTCAGCGACGTAGTTGTTGTAGTCCGCCGTCAAGTCAATCGTTGGCCAGTGCTTCGACAGTTCTGGGTAGGCCGCGGCGGAGCGGCTACCGATGATAATGAGTTCGGGGTTGATCGCGTTGATGGCCTCGTAGTCGGGTTCAAACAGTGTGCCCACAGGCTTGACGTCGTCGATATCGAAGTGTCTCAGAGCATCGGGCAGGCTGTCCTTGGGAACTCCGGCGACGTCGATGCCGAAGACACCCAGGGTGTCGAGACTGCCGTAATCAAATACGACGACGTTCTTCGGGTTGAGCGGAACCTCGGTCGTGCCTTGCTTATGCTCAACGGTGATCGTTTCGCCACTTGGCTGTGCCGTATTATCGGTGGCCGGTGTGCTACCGCACGAGGCGAGGGCGAGTGTGGCAACAGCCAGGAACGCTGTTGCTACGTTGCGTGTCATTCGCACGTGTCCTCCTGAAATATAAGGTCTGCCCTAGTAAGGTATACCTAACCTACCTATTTATGCGCAACTCTCGTTGCATAATTCAAAACTGCGGTGCGTTAAGATTTTCTCCATGACAACGGTATTTAGCCGCATCATTGCGGGAGAGTTTCCTGGCCGGTTCGTGTGGGCCGACTCCACGTGTGTGGCCTTTCTCACAATTGAACCTCTCGCACCAGGACACACGCTCGTTGTGCCGCGGGAGGAGATCGACCACTGGATCGATTGCCCGCCTGAGACCGCGGGGCACCTATTCCAGGTAGCGCACACGATCGGCAAGATTCAGATGCAGGTGTTTTCTCCCGCCCGCATCGGTGTGATGGTGCAGGGTTTCGAGGTTCCGCACACGCACATTCACGTGTGGCCAGCCAACAGTCCGGCTGACTTCGACTTCGCCCGAGCCGACCGCTCCCCCAGCGCAGAAAGCCTCGATGAGGCTGCAATGAAGATCCGCGAAGCCCTGGTTGAACACGGCCACGGAGACTCAGTGCCAGCAGACATCTCGAGCGCCAAACTCGGTTAAACTGCCGCGTCCTCTGCGACCACGGTGAGCGCAGCGAGACGCGACATCGCTCGGAAGTATTTCTTGCGGTATCCGCCGGTGCGCATCCGCTCCGAAAACAGCTCGCCTACACTCACCCCGGCGAGCGATACAGGCACACCTCGGTCATAGAGCCGGTCAATGAGAACGACTAGGCGAAGGCCCACGGCGTCGTCATCGATCGTGCTCCCACCCGTGAGCCCGACGTGCGTGATGCCATCGATTAGCTGACCGTAACGGCTCGGGTGAACCTCGCGAAGGTGATCGACGACGTCAAGAAACTTATCGAGTGTTGCACCAGGTATGTTGGCGATGCGGTCGCGCACGACGTCGTCCGTTGGCATCGGCCGATCAAAGTTGAGGGTGCGGGCGCGATAGTCCGGGCCGTCGACGCGAAGGATTTCGAAGCGGGCAGCGAGTGCCTGGATTTCGCGTTTGAAGTCTTCGGCGGCGAAGCGGCCCTGGCCGAGGGCTTCGGGTTGTGTGTTGCTCGTTGCGACGACCCACACGCCCGCATCGCCGAGGTCGCGGATGAGCCGGGACATCATGAGCGTGTCGCCGGGGTCATCGAGTTCAAATTCGTCGATGCACACGAGCGTTTGTGTCGACAGTGCGTCGAGCGTTGCCTTGTATCCGAGGGCGCCGACGAGATGGGTGTATTCCACGAAGGTGCCGTACGTTGCGGCCTTCGGCCCGATGTCGTGTGCCAGGGCTGCAAGCAGGTGGGTTTTGCCTACCCCGTACCCTCCATCGAGATAGACTCCCTTTGCATCCCTCTGACGGCGAAAGAGGCCGCGCAGAGTGCCCACCGGTTGTTTGAGGTGGTGTGCGATCGCCTTCATGCGTCTAAGCGCTGCTGTTTGCGAGGGCTGGGTGATGTCGGGCCGGTAGTTATTGAAGGAAGCGTGCTCGAACTGCGGCGGCGGGGTCTGATTCGACAGCAACCGTTCCACATCGAGCGGTGGGAAGCGAGTGGTTAGTGAGTCGGTCGGTTCATTCGCCACGATCGCGAGATCTCCTGGAAGGGTGGTGTTGCGCAAACTTACGGTACTGATTGAGCATTGCGACCGCGATGTAGAACCAGCGTTTCAGGCTTCTTTCTGCCCGGTAGTAGTACGCGTTCGTGACGCGGCCCGAACGTTTGAGGTTTCGGATCTGGGAGGTCCACGCAGGGGCGTATTTCTTCACAAGTCCAAGCGGCACTACTGTGAACAGGTGCGCGGGAGGCGCAACCTCGGGCTCCTTGGGCGCTGGGCGATTATTGACAAATGTTTCGACATAATACTTTGCGACGTTATAGCCGGCCGCAGTGACGGCGAATCCGCTGCGACCAACGCGTGGGTTGAGTTCGAAGAACAGATGTTCATCGCCGCGGATCTTCATGTCGATGTTGGCAAAGCCAGCCCACCCAAGGTGATCTAGGAGCGTGCGTGCGTGCATCACGGGAGCAAAGTCCGGGTCGGAGCCAGTGATCTGCGCGACCGAGTTCCCAAGCCCGTTCGGCGTGTGCTCCTCTAAGAGAACGCGCCCGTAGACGAACAGGTGAGCTGCGCCGTCTGATCCGTAGAAGGCATTGACAGCCGCCATCGAATCGTCGCCTCCAGGTACAAATTCTTGGACGACGAACTCCCCCGTGTACCCGGCTGCCTTGACCTTCGCGAGGTATTTCTGGAGTTCGGCGCGTGTGTCAAAAAATTCAACCTTGTTCTTCTCCGAGAATTCAATATCGCGAAATGCCCCAGAATCTGCGACCTTGACGACCATCGGCAACGGCAGAGATTCCGGAAGGTCCTGCCCCGGAGCGACAACGACGGTCTGGGGGTGGGGAATGCCCAAGCGTTGACACAGTCGAGCAAACGACGCCTTGTTCGTAACCTCATCGACAGCGGCACTCTCGGCGTAGGGGATGATCGCTGGTGCGAGAGCATCGCGGTGGTGCACGAGTTCTTCAACCCACCAATCGACGGAACCAAGGAGGATGTGGGTTGCCTGCGGCTGCTCGCCCATGACCTGGCTGATTGCCTCAACGAAGCGGTCAGCCAGATCAGGCACGATGCGCAGGTCGATGACCGATGAATCCGCCACCGGACCGATCTTGGTGCCAGCGATGATCACCGTCGTCACACCGTACTCCTCGTGGAACGCGCGAGCCGTGGCATAGGAGCCGATGTCGCCACCGAGGATGATCGGGCGCAGTGTTGAGTTCATAACCCCCAAGATTACTTGGCTCCGAGAGCGTGCGGGTACGGCGCGCCTTTCGCATATATATCAACGGAAAACGTAAGGTACATGTGTGAGCAAAGACATACCACCAGACTTCGAGGCTGCGCTGCTGAGCCTGCGCGGACATTCGCTTCGACCAGAGCTCTCCCTCACCGAGGTTCCCGCGCCAACGCGTATCGCTCCGTATGCCGCCGCGCTCACCGGCGATGTGAGCTCTGCCGAGGGCGCCGATGATTTCATCGGCTCGGGACGCTTTGTCATCCTTTATGATCCAGCCGGCCAAGCCGCGTGGGAGGGCACGATGCGGATCATAATCCTTGCGAAGGCCGAGCTCGAACCCGAGCTCGGCTCCGATCCACTCCTTGGCGAAGTTGGCTGGGCTTGGCTGACCGGCGCATTGGCGGAGGAGGGTGCCGAGTACCACGCCCTGTCGGGAACTGTGACACGCGCCCTATCTGAGACTTTCGGGGGTTTACAATTGCGGGGAGGCAGCGTTGACATTGAGATTCGCGCTTCGTGGACGCCAACCACCACCGACCTAGCGCCACACCTTCGGGCATGGGCGCTCCTGACGTGTCAAGTAGCAGGGCTTCCGCCCGATCCGGAAAACGTCAGCACGTTATTTCAGACCTAAGGGATCCTTTGGTTTCTCAGCCACAACAAACCACACCTACCATCGGCGAAGCCGAGACAACTCCCCTCACCGAACCTCGTGACGGAGTACCCGAGCTCACTACCACCCAGCGAGAACTTGCCGAATATCTTGATCGCCTTGTAACCGCGAGTGGTCCTGTGGCCATTGACGCCGAACGCGCCTCCGGTTTCCGTTACGGCCAGGACGCCTATCTCGTGCAACTTCGCCGCACTGGTGCCGGCACGAGCTTGATCGATCCCCAAGCCCTGCCTGACCTGACGAATGTCTCCAAGGCGATCGAGGACGCCGAGTGGGTGTTGCATGCCGCTGACCAAGACCTTCCCTCCCTCGCCCATGTCGGCATGACGCCGACGACCCTGTTCGATACTGAACTCGCTGGACGCCTGCTTAACAAACCACGCGTTGGACTCGCGTCCCTCGTTGAAACTGAGCTCGGCTTGTCACTAGCGAAAGAACACTCTGCAGCCGACTGGTCGACGCGCCCGCTGCCTGAAGCGTGGCTCCGCTACGCAGCCCTGGATGTCGAGGTTCTCATTGAGCTCCGTGATGTGCTCGCCCGTGAGCTAGAAGACGCAGGCAAGGATGACTGGGCGAGACAAGAGTTTGAAGCGATTGTCGACGCTCCCCCGACGCCACCGCGTATCGACCCGTGGCGGCGCACCTCCGGCACGCACAACGTCCGCGATCGCCGCCAACTCGCCATCGTTCGCTCCCTGTGGGAAGCCCGCGATCGCGCAGCACGTAAGGCTGATATCGCCCCCGGGCGTATCCTGCCGGACGCTTCAATCATCGCCGCGGCCCTCGCCGGCACAACGAACCTGACAGAACTTCGGGAGTTCCAGCGCCCCTCCGGCCGTCGCCGGATTCGAATTTGGACTGCGGCTGTCAACGAAGCGCTCAACCTTCCCGAGAGCGACCTGCCCCCGCGGCGCGCCCAGACAGCACCCGGTGCGATCCCCCAGCCTCGCGCATGGCGCGACCGCGACTCCGAGGCCGCCGCTCGTCTCGATGCGGTTCGCCGAATCGTACGCACTCGCGCGATCGACCTCGATGTGCCCCAAGAGAACCTGCTCACGCCTGAGTATCAGCGCCGGCTCGCGTGGCAGCCCCCGACCGAGCTGACCGAACAGGCCGTTGCGGATCATCTTCTCGACCTCGGCGCACGGCCATGGCAAGTCGAGAATCTCAGTGACGGGCTACTTGACGCCGTCCGGAAGCCTGCCGATGTCATCGAAAAGGTGCCTGATCCGTTCGCAACCTAAACGAGTTCATTCACACACACTCACCAAGTAAGATAGCCTTGGTAACTACCTAGTACCGCCAGTACGAAGCAGACTGGACTTTCTTGGAGGCAACATGCCCTTACTTGGCCGCGACGTTGTTTTAGTCGATGCACTTCGATCCCCGTTCGGCCGTGCACGGCCTGATGGGCTCTATGCGCATACTCGCGCTGATGACATGGCTGTCGCCGTGGTTCGCGATCTTCTTCGCCGCAATAGCGATGTTCCCACTGATGCCATCGGTGAGATCGCGATTGCCGCAACAACCCAGCAGGGTGACCAAGGGCTAACGCTTGGTCGCACTGTTGGAATGCTCGCGGGCTTAGGAACCTCGATTCCCGGTTTCGCGATCGACCGCATGTGCGCTGGTGCGATGACAGCCTCAACGCTGACAGCGAGCATGATCGCGGTCGGCGCGATTGATGCCGCTATCGCCGGCGGTGTCGAGCACATGGGCCGCCACCCACTCGGCGTCGGGATGGAGCCAAACCCGCGCTTTATCGCTGAGCGAATTGTTGCACCCGACGCCCTGAACATGGGCGCAACGGCGGAAAACCTCCACGATCACTATCCCGCGCTCACCCGCGAACGCGCCGATAAGTTTGCTGCCGAATCCCAGCGCAAATACGCCGAGGCTCTCGAAGCCGGCTTCATAACTCCCGACCTCGTGCCGATCGGTATTTCCGATCCGGAGCGTGGCTGGGGTCTAGCCACCGCCGATGAACCACCGCGCCCCGGAACGACCGTTGAGGGGATGCAGGGTCTGCCGACCCCGTTCCGCCCAGGCGGCCGCGTGACGGCTGCAACGTCGTCGCCACTGACCGACGGTGCGACTGCCGCCCTCCTCGTGGCAGCCGAAAAGGCCGACGAATGGGGCGTTGCTCCACGAGCAAAGATGGTGTCCTACGCCTACGCCGGCGTCCCCGCCGAAGTCATGGGCCTTGGCCCTGTGCCATCGACCCAAAAGGCGCTCGAACTTGCCGGCCTGTCGATCGAGGACATCGGCCTGTTCGAGATCAACGAAGCCTTCGCAGTCCAGGTCCTCTCCTTCCTGGACGCGTTCGGAATTGACGACGACGACCCGCGCGTTAACCCGTACGGCGGTGCCATTGCGATCGGTCACCCGCTCGCCGCTTCCGGCGTTCGCCTCATGAGCCAGTTGGCGCGCCAATTCGAGAACAACCCTGACGTTCGCTACGGGATCACGACCATGTGTGTCGGGCTCGGTCAGGGCGGAACGATCATTTGGGAGAACCCCCACTACGGAAAGGACGCCAAGTGACTGAACGCATCACGCGCTCGCTAGTTCGGGACGTGCCGCTGGAAGACCTCGGCACCCTCGCCCTCATCACGCTCGATAACGGCGAAGATTTCACCAAACCCAACACCCTCGGCCCAGAAGGCATCAGGCAGCTCCGCGAGGCGCTGCAGACGCAGACAGAACGGGCGAAGGCCGGAGAGATCATCGCTGTCGCCGTCACCGGTAAGCCCTTCCACTTTGCCGCCGGGGCAGACCTTCACCAAGCAGTACAGGTGAAGGATCGCGCCGATGGCGTGGCCGTTGCCAAGGCTGGCCATGACGCCTACCGTCTCCTGCTCGACATGCCCGTGCCGACCTTCGCGTACGTCTCGGGCGTCGCACTCGGTGGCGGTCTCGAACTCGCGCTGTCATGCACCTACCGCACGGTCGCGAGCTCAGTGCGCAACATCGGCCTGCCCGAAGTAGCGATTGGACTCATCCCCGGATGGGGCGGATCCTACCTCCTGCCGCACCTCATCGGCATCGAGAAAGCGATCCAAGTAATTCTGAGCAACCCGCTGGCGAACAACAAACAGCTCACCGCGAAGGAGGCAACCGAGCTAGGCATCATGGATATCGAGCTCTCACCGGCCGACTTCCTCGCAGAGTCCCTGCGCTGGAGCGCGCGTGTGCTCCGCGGCGAAGAAACCCCGGCGCGCCCCGAGACCGACAACGCCGACTTCTGGAAGGCCGCCGTCGCCCAAGCAGGCAAGACTGTTGAGGAACGCCTCCACGGCGCCTCTCCTGCCGCAACGAAAGCAGTGGAACTTCTCGCCCTGGCAGGTGAGAACGACCGTGAGAAGTCGTTCGAGGCAGAGGACAACGCCCTTGCGGACCTCATCGTCTCGCCCCAATTCGAGGCATCAATCCACGCCTTCAACCTGACCACATCACGTGCACGCCGCCCCGTCGGGGCTCCCCCGAAGGAACAGGCGCGCCCCGTACAGAAAATCGGCATCATCGGTGCTGGCCTCATGGCAAGCCAACTCGCGCTGCTCTTTGCCCGTCAGATGAAGGTGCCCGTCATCATGCGCGACCTTGACGACGAGCGCGCCCAAAAGGGCCTCGCCTACGTCAAGGCCGAGGTCGACAAGCAGGTTGAGCGTGGCCGGCTGACCGAACCGGCAGCCAATCGGATCATGTCGCTCGTCTCCGTCACAACGGATCTGAAGGAGCTCGCAACCGCGGACTTCATCATCGAGGCCGTGTTCGAGGAGATGGACGTCAAGAAGAAGGTTCTTGCTGAAATCGCTCCCCTCGTGGATGAAGAGACGATCTTCGCAACGAACACCTCGGCGCTGTCGGTGACGGAGATGGGTGCGGATCTGCCCCACCCCGAGCGGATGGTGGGCTTGCACTTCTTCAACCCCGTGGCACTCATGCCGCTCGTTGAGGTTGTTCGCACCCCACACACCGATGATACGACCTACGCCACGGCATTCGCTGTTGCCCAAGGCTGCCGCAAAACCGCAGTCGCGGTTGCCGACCGCCCAGGCTTCATCGTTAACCGTCTGCTCGTGCGCATGCTCGGCGAGGTGCTCGGATCGCTCGAAGACGGAACGACCGTTGCCGATGCCGATGCTGGGCTTCGCCCGCTCGGTCTGCCGATGGGCCCCTTCCAGCTTCTGCAGCTCGTTGGACCCGCGGTGGCAATGCATGTTCTCGACACTCTCCGGGAAAACCTCGGTGACCGGTACCCGACCTCGCCGGGCCTGGCCAAGATGGTTGAGGACGGAGCGGCCTTCGTGCACTACGAGGGTCGCCCGAGCGCAGCCAGCCCCGTGGACGAAAGCATTGCGACGTACTTCGGCTCCCGCGGCGACAACCCGCAAACACCCGAAGAACTCCTCGCGCGCGTCCGCGATGCTCTCGCCGAAGAAGTGCAGTTCATGCTCGATGAAGGAGTCGCAAGCGACTCTGACGACATCGACCTGGCGATGATCATGGGAGCAGGCTGGCCATTCCACCTCGGTGGAATCGTGCCGTACCTCAAGCACACCGGTGCACTAGCGGCCTAAGCCGCCACTTCGCCCGATTGTGCGCTGCGGCCACCGCGCGATGGTTTCCCCATCCGCGGTGGCCGCTGCTTTTTGCCCTCAGGAACGCCATCGCCTCGGTAAGTGCTCGACGCGCCCCACGAACCGCGCGCAGCGCCGTGAAACATGAGGCAGAAATAAGAACTGGGGAGCACCTCGCCGAAGCGAAGCACTCCCCAGTTGGAGTTGCTAGCGGCTAGTTCGCGCTACCTACGAGGGAGCGAAGAACGTACTGCAGGATACCGCCGTGGCGGTAGTAGTCCGCCTCACCCGGGGTATCGATACGAACGACGGCGTCGAACGATACTTCGCTTCCGTCGTCCTTACGTGCGGTGACCTTGACCGTGCCGGGGATTCCATCGTTGATGGCGGAAACACCAGTGATGTCGAAGACCTCCGTGCCATCGAGGCCGAGGCTCTCGGCGTTCTCGCCGGCTGGGAACTCCAGAGGCAGAACGCCCATTCCGATGAGATTCGAGCGGTGGATACGCTCGAACGATTCAGTGATCACGGCCTTGACGCCGAGGAGCGCAGTGCCCTTGGCTGCCCAGTCGCGCGAGGATCCCGAACCGTACTCCTTGCCAGCAAGGATGACGAGCGGGATGTCGTTCGCGATGTAGTCCTGTGCCGCGTCGTAGATCGACTGCTGTTCACCGGTGAGGAGGTTCTTCGTGTAACCACCCTCCACGCCGTCCAGCAGCTGGTTGCGCAGGCGGATGTTCGCAAACGTTCCGCGGATCATGACCTCGTGGTTCCCGCGGCGTGAGCCGTAGGAGTTGAAGTCACGGCGCTGCACACCGTTCTCGGTGAGGTAACGGCCTGCAGGAGACTGCGGCGCGATCGCACCAGCCGGGGAGATGTGGTCGGTGGTTACCGAGTCGCCCAGCTTGGCGAGCACGCGTGCACCGGTGATGTCGGTGACGGGTTCGGTTTCCATCGTCATGCCCTCGAAGTACGGGGCCTTGCGCACGTAGGTCGAATCCTCAACCCATTCGAGGTGTACACCGCGGGGGTGGGCATGTCGCCCCATGGGTGCTAAACGCCGGATTCGTGAG
>CAYVDF010000025.1:0-15387 GCA_964450475.1 uncultured Pseudactinotalea sp. | reverse complement strand
CTCTGTGCGCGTGGGAAGGCGCACGACTCTGATCATTGGCCTTGTGCTCCTTGCCGCTGGTTCGTTCGTCGGTTCCCTCGCAACCCAGACGTGGCACCTCATGACAACGCGTGCGATCGAAGGCATCGGGTTCATCCTCGTCACGGTCGTGGGTCCGCCCCTCATTCGGCACTGGTCCCCGCCAGAAAAAACTAACAGCGCCATCGGGTGGTGGTCGGCTTTCCAGGGTACCGCCGTGTTCATCGCGATGGTCGTAGCCACCTTGCTGCTTGGCTCAGAGTCTCTCATCACGTGGCACGGCTGGTGGGTGTTCATGGGTGTCGTCTCCGTGCTCGGGATTGTGCTCACTGTGCGCTACATCCCGAGGGATTACAGCGACGTCGTGGATCTTGCCGGTGCCCTCGGCAAGATTTCTGCCACGGTCAAGACCCTCATGCCGTGGATGATGGCAGCGATGTTCTCCCTCTACACGCTCCAGTGGGGAGCGATCATCGGATTTCTTCCTGACATCACCGCCGCCTCCGGGCTCGGGGTCGTCGCCGCTGGACTCGCCACGGCAGTCGTTGGCGGTCTCAACGGGGTTGGAAATGTGATTGCCGGCAAGATCATGCAGGCCGGTGGCAAGCCCCGGCAGATGGTCATGTTTGGGATGGCTTCGATGCTCGTTCTCACAACTGTGACGTTTGCGCCGGACTGGAGCGCGATCCGCTTTGGGTACTGGTATCAACTCGCCGCCGTTGGCCTATTCTCCGGGGTCGCTGCGGTCATTCCCGCAGTGATCACGCGCGTCGCCGTCGATGTCGCCCCACCTGATGGCTCACCGTCAGCAGTCATTGGGCTTATGAGCCAGGTCTACAGCGGCGCCAACTTTGTGGGTCCAATTATTTTGACGGCGATTGCTACTCAAGCGGGTACCTGGCGGATGTCGTGGGTGCTCACTGCGACGGCGTCGGTGCTTGGTCTAATCCTCGCGAGTGTTTTCCTTACCCCTGGACGATTGCATCGGACAGGGGCGCGTAGCATCTCCTAAACCGCGTCCTTGGCAGACCCTGCCCTTATCCTTCTTCGACGCACGCTCATAAGCCATCGCGTACTTCTTCGTCACTTCAACCCGTGCTGCCATCGAAAGCTCGTCCTCACCCATACCCCATCGTCGACCGATTCCCACACCCAGCGATAGTCAATACGCGGGGAAATCTATGTGAGGCACGGCCCCTACTACGCGGGGACTTTCTTTGCGTCTCGTCGTACCCTTGCAGATACCTATGCGTATAGGTATATTGGGTGGTGGTGTCGAGCTGTTCTCAACGATGAGGGAGGCCGAAGGTGGCAGAGGATCTCATGCGCAACTTCTCCTTGGAGATGACCGGTAGCGACGTCGCCGGGCTAGAGGAAGCAGCCCCGCTGCTGCCGGCTGGAACGAAGATCAACGTGACGTTTCTCGTCAACGAGGATCTGCAGATGCGTGTGGCCGCGGCGAAGGCGGTCAAGGAGCGCGGGTTCGTGCCCGTCCCACATATTTCTGCGCGGCGCCTGCTCTCGGAGGCGCAGCTCGAGGAGTACCTCGGAGAGCTCCGAGCTGTCGGCGCAACTGAACACGTCTTTTGCGTCGGCGGTGATCCAGCAGAACCCCAAGGACCCTACCCCGATTCACTCAGTGTTATTCAGACGGGTCTACTCCAGCGCTACGGCGTGCGCGAGGTCTCGATCGCGGGCTACCCCGAGGGTCACCCCGACATTCCCGATGACGTGTTGTGGGAGCACCTTGAAGCAAAGTCGAAGGCGCTAGCCAAGCACGGACTTGACGCCGTCATCCTTACGCAGTTCACGTTCGACACCGATGCAGTCACGGCATGGATCCGCCAGGTTCGCGCCCGTGGGATCGATACCCAGATCCGCATTGGCACCCCAGGTCCAGCCGGAATCAAGCGGCTCCTGTGGTTCGCCCGGCGTGTGGGGATCCAGGCCAACGCGATGATCGTGAAAAAGTACGGTTTCTCGCTGACGAACCTTCTCGGTAGTGCAGGTCCAGATCGGTTCGTCACAGACCTGGCTCGCGCCGTCAAAGAGGACCCATCGCTTGGCGATGTTGCCTTGCACTTCTACACGTTCGGGGGAGTGCCTACTACCGCTGAATGGATCGATGAATTCCAGACGCCAAGCGCCTAGGGCGCGGCGAACGTGCAAACAGAAATTTCCAAACACAACGAAGGGTTGTTTCTCATGGCTGAGAACTTACAACAGTTGATTGACGCGCAGAATCCGGTGGAGATGCTGCGTAACTCCCAAATCGGTTCCTACATTTACCCAGTCGTTCCGGCTGACTTCCAGAACTGGATCAAGGAGCAGAAGGCGTGGCGAGACACCGCTGTGCTGTATGACCAGTCGCACCACATGGACAACGTGTTCCTCAAGGGCTCGGATGCGATCAAACTCATCTCCGATACAGCGATCAACTCCGTTGAGGTATTCCCGGTCGACCGTGCGAAGCAATACGTACCGACGACCTCGCAAGGCTACGTCATCGGCGACGGTATTTTGTTCCGTGAAGCAGAAGAGGAGTACGTCTACGTGGGGCGGGCACCGGCGTCCAACTGGTTAATGTTTCACGCCGAGACCGGTTCCTACCCTAACCTCGACCTGACGGTTGACCGCCGCTCGCCCTCGCGCCCGTACGGTGACGCTGTGTCGCGCCAGTACTACCGTTTCCAGATTCAGGGCCCACGCGCGTGGGACGTTATCGAGAAACTTAACGGCGGACCGATGGAGAAGATCCGGTTCTTTGCGATGTCAACGATGACGATCGCAGGCAAGACCGTGCGTACATTGCGCCACGGCATGGCCGGCGCCCCGGGTCTGGAACTGTGGGGCCCCTACGCTGATCACGGCGTCATCCGGGACGCGATCTTGGAGGCCGGGGAAGAGTTCGGCCTCGTTGCGGTGGGCTCGCGTGCCTACCCCTCGAACACGTTGGAATCGGGGTGGATCCCCTCGCCGCTGCCGGCGATCTACACCGGTGAGGGCGAGCGCGCCTACCGCGAGTGGCTCGGGGTTGACTCCTACGAGGCGACGGGAACCTTGGCCGGATCGTTTGTGTCGGACAACATCGAGGACTACTACCTCACCCCGTGGGAACTCGGCTACGGCACCTTTATGAAGTTCGACCACGACTTCATTGGCCGCGACGCCCTAGAGAAGATGGATCCGGAAGCACAAAAGCGCAAGGTGACCCTCGCGTGGGATGCAGATGATCTCGGAAAGATTCTCGCCTCCCCGCTCAATGTTGATGGCCCGAACTACTAGTTCTTCGATCTGCCGCTTGCGAACTACGGCTCGGCGAACTACGACTCTGTCATCGATGCCGATGGCAACGTCGTGGGTTTCTCCATGTTCACGGGCTACTCGGCGAACGAACGCCGCGGCCTCTCGCTGGCGACGATCAACCCTGATGTGCCTGAGGGCGCAGAGCTTAGGGTCGTGTGGGGTGAACCCGATGGCGGAACTAGCAAGGCCTCGGTCGAGCCGCACGAGCAGACCGAAGTGCGCGTTATCGTCAGCCCCGTGCCGTACTCCACGGTGGCGCGAGAAACCTACCACAGCGGATGGCGCACCGGATACAAGAACGACTAAGGTCTGCGCCGAGATAATCTTGATTGGCCCGCCGACACACCGCGGCGGGCCAATCTTGTGGAGGAAGGGAAAGGCCCATGAGCCTGAAGTACGCTCTGCTCGCGCTCATCCGCATTGGCCCGATGTCCGGTTATGACTTGCAGAAGCAGTTCTCGCTGTCGGTTGGGCACGTGTGGCATGCGCGCGATTCACAGATTTACCCTGAGCTTCGCAAGATGGAAAAGAACGGCCTCATTGAGGGTGAGGAGCAAAAGCGTGGGGAGCGAGGCACGCGGCGGATCTACCACATCACCGACACCGGCACCGCTGATTTTCAATCGTGGATGGGTGCACCGATCGAGTACCAGCGCGTGCGGGAACCCGCATATTTGCGTGCGGCATATTTGGAATCAGCCACCCCGGAAGAAGCACGCGCATTCTTGACCGGCCACATCAAGGAATGGGAGGCCGAGCTCGCCCAGTGGGAGGCCGAGCTCTCCCGAATCGTGCACCTGTCCAATCCAATACTGCAGCGGCGCCTCAGTCTCACGCCCGAATCAGAGCATGGGCGGATCATCGCGTACAAGCGCTTTGCCTATGAAGGCCTCGTCGAGCGCGCCAAGGGAGAAATCGCATGGGCGAAGAGAGGTCTTGATCTCGTCGATGAACTCTACGGCAGCGGAAGGTAGGCGTCGGGTGGCTGTGGCCGCCATTGATATCGGTAAGGTGGGGGCATGAGCAAGTCAAAGAGCGCTGCCCAGCCGGTTAGCCCGGCGCCGACCCTTCGTCACGCTCTTCGCCACGTCAACCGCACGTACCACTCACACTTCAGTAGTGTGCTGGAAAAACACGGACTCACAGTGGCCTCGTACCGGAGCATGTTTGCCCTGCGCCGATACCCGAACATGTCGAGCGCCGACCTCGCGCGCTGGGCGGGGGTCACCGCACAGGGAGCAAACCAGGTGCTTAAAGGGCTTGTTAGAGCGGGTTACGTTGAGCGTCACCCATCCCCAGTAGATGGCCGGATTCTGCAATCGAAACTTACCACCGCGGGCCAAGAAGTCATTGCCGAATGCGAGGAGGTTGGTCAAGAACTCGAAGAGATGATGACCTCCCTCATGACACCCGAAGACGTTCGCGAGTTTGAGCGCCTTCTTTATCTCGCAGCTGACGCGATGGGTGTGCCGATTCAGGCTCACTAGCGGGGGCGTTTGTTGAATCCCGAAAGGCCGGAGATAAATGTCAGCAGCGCGCAGAGGAACGCCGCACTAGCGCCAACCATCATCATTGTTTGACCACCGTAGAACTCCGTGATGCTGCCGGAGATCCACGCCCCGATTGGCACCGCTCCGAGCAAACCCATGTTGACCAGAGACATCATCTTGCCAATGTGCTCCGGCGGGACGTTCGCTTGGGCCGTCGCGTAGAGAACACCTTGGTAGTACGCGAATGCGATTCCAAGAATGGGTCCGACGGCTAGGAATAGCGCAAATGTCGGTACAACCGCGTTGAGGGCAAGCGCGCCGGCAAGGATCAGGGCAGCAAACCCGAGTACCCGAAGGCTCAGTCGTCGGTGGAAGCCCACGAGTGCGCCCCCAAGGAGAGCCCCGAGAGCGTTAACCATATGCACGAGGCCTACTCCCGCGCCGTCAGCCTTAAACGTGATCGCGGCGATCGCCGTCAACACGATCATGAAGTTGAGCGAGAACAGCGAGATGACGATCGTGGTGATGAGAAGAATGATGAGGTTGCGGTTAAGGGTGAGACGTTCGGCAGGCGTTGCTGATTTTTTGGACGGCGCACGGCGGCGTTCGTAGAGCCGCGACTCCCGGATAAGGTGCAGGCTTGCGTGGACGATGAGGAATGCGAGGGCATTAAGGAGCAGGCACGTTGTTGCGCCGAATGCTTGGAATGTGATGCCGGCGAGGCCAGGGCCGATCGAGCGCGCGGCTGACGTCGCAATCGAGTTGCCGGAGATCCCAGCTGTGAGGCGTTCGGGGCCAACGAGTTCGTAAATAATTGTCTGCTCGGCGTTGCGCTCGAACGCACCGACGCTACCGAGCGCGAAGATTACGCCCAGGATCGTGATGATTGTTGCCTTTTGAGCGAGCATGTACGCGAGGAGTGTGACGAGTGCTGCGGAAAGAATCGAGGTGTAGAGCAGGACGGTTCTGGAGGAGATGCGGTCGGTGAGCCGACCCGCGGGCACACTAAGGAAAAGCATCGGTGAGAAGTGCGCGATTGTGACCCAACTTAGCGCTTGGGCGCTGTTGGTGAGTTCGAGGATGACGAGGGAGAGTGTGAGGGTTTGGAACCACATCCCGGTTGCTGAGATCACGCGGGTCGTGAAGAAGATCGAGTAGTTCTTCTCCCGAAACGCCTCGAATGCCCCGAACACGCTGGATTATTCTGCCGCGGGTCTGACGTGGACGCGGCCTGGCGAGCGGGTGAAGTTAGTGGCGAGGCCAGCCTCGTGCGTGATGCGTTCGATGTACGTGGCTACCTGGTCGAAGCGCTCGCCTTCGGTCAGGGGTACGGGGCGGCCGTCGTCGTCAATCCAGCACGGGATGAACGATGCGTTGATGATCGGTGAGTCGTCAGTGGTATCGGCGTCGAGTACGGCGATCGCTGTGTTTCGGCTCTCGGGATGGAACGGGTAGCGGGGCATGGCAGGGTCGGCGCGGAAACCGAAGAGACGTTGACGCTCGCGAGCCCACCGAACCCGTTCGGGGGAGTCATCGTCATGGCCGCTCAACGCATCGGTCAGCGTGATGAAATTACCGAGGCCGTGAAAGATCGGCGCGTCCTTGTAGAATTCGATGCCGCGCATGATGTGCGCGTGATGCCCGAGCACCGCGTGGGCACCGGCGTCGATGGCGGCGTGGGCGACCTCAAATTCGTAATCGGCGATATCGACCGGTATGTGAACGAGTCCCTTGTGAAGGCTGACGATGACGAGGTCTGCCACCTCACGCGCATGGGCAATCGCCTCGCAGACGCGTTGGAGGCTGTGAGGTTCGGCGAAGGTGCTGATCCGTGGCGGGCCCCCGGGGTTGGCCCCGCGTGGCTCGTAGTGGGTTGTGATTTCGACATACGCCGCGCCCGGTTTGAGTGTCGTTGCCCAGGATTCTCGCGGGCCCACGCAGTTGACACTGATGACCGCAAGCTTCTGGCCTTTGGATTCGACAACGGTCGGGCTGAGGGCCTCATCAATCGTTGCCCCAACCCCGGCGGTAAGGATGCCAACGCGGCTGCAGTGTTCCTGGGTTTCCCACATGCCATCCGGTCCGAAGTCGTAAATGTGGTTACCGGCAAGCGAAACGATGTCGATGCCGGCTTCAGCTGCGCCGTGCAGCGCTGAGGGCGGGCCCGGGATCGCCGGCACATCGGTGCTGTGCACTGTTCCGGTGTGCAGGTGGGGAATCTCAAGGTGGCCGATCGTGACGTCTGCGGCTCGCAGTATTTCCCGTGATGGCTGAAAGAACTCGCGGGAGTCGTCCACTTCAAGAACAAGATCGCCGACGGCGTGGATCGTGATCATGGCACTCCTTGGTCTCGGCCGTGTGGATTGGATTCTGGTACGCGGTGGGCGATGAACTCCGAAATCTGTTCGGGGATGCGGGCTGCTTCGCTCGAGCGCGAGTCTGCGTTGTTTGCGCGGATCTCCAGCACGGGAAACCCGGCACGCTCCAATTCACGGGAGATGAAGCTCCCGCCGGGGGTGTCGTCCGCGACGAGGTGCACAACTCCGTCAACACCGTGAGTTACCGCCTCCTTCACGTACCACTCCGACGAGTACGGCGGCACGTATAGGAGATCAGTGAGTCCGACGAAGCGTGCGGCGAGGGTGCGGATAGGGTCATCACCTTCGCGGATGTAGCCGTCTGCTGCGATGGATAGGTACATCGACCACACGAAGATGGCGCCGTGATCCTCTGCGACCTGGTGGAACAGATCGAGGTTGCTCCACAGTCCGCGGCCGACCCACATGAGTCGGCGGCGTTCGCGTGGGGCTGCGACGTGACGAGAGTCGATGCGTTCGCGGATTTCATCGTGGAGCGAGCGAGCGGCATCGACCGCCCACTGGGTGCCGCGATGCCACTGGGGTACCATGACCGCGGGGATGACATCGTTGATTTCAACGGGGCATGGGCGCGCGTTAGCAATGAGGTCTCGGGTCTTGCGGTTCCAGCGGGCTTGCTCGTTCGCGAGACCCATGATCTCGCGCAGCCGGTCAAGGTCGAGCGGCCGTCCAGTTCGCTCGCTCAGGGTATCCGCGAGACCTTGGATCTCTGCGGCAAGGAGGTCGATGCGGTCGGCGCCGAAGACGGATTCCCAGTCCGAATCAATCTTCTCCCACCACTTGGGCACAACTGCGTTTGCGCCGGTGCGACTTAGCAGAAACTTCTCTGTTCCTTCAAAACGCGACCACTGCTCAAAGATTTTCTGGGTGATATCACCCGAACGTTCGGCGGCTACATATGTTGGTTGCGGCAGTCCTCCCCACGGGCGGTCCGCGGGGCTGAGGAATTGTTCACCGAGCGGGATCGTGTCGTACTGCTGGCTCGTATCGGGGAGGCCTCGTTCGGTGAGCTTGCTCAATGCAGTGGGTCCTTGACGCTTGGCGCTGATGATCGACGCCCACCACTGGTTGACGACGTAGGGGATCCCAAAAGCGCGGAATACCTCATGTGGGGCGTCAGCGTTGAGTAGGGCGAGTGGCTCGCCCCCGCGCGCGGCTGCCGAGACGTTGTGGAACCAGTCCTTCTGATAGGCAAGGACCATCGATGCGGTATCAAGTCGTTTCTTGCTCACTGTTAGCCCCTGTCGGTGGTCCCAGCTTTGAGGTTTTCGACGACGCGCATTGCCGCCGCCTCTTCCTCACCCGGTTCTATGCCGAGTTCCGTAACGAGCGGAATCTTCGTGGCCTCGCGTTGATCGGCGAGATCCCACAGGGGCGCATCATCGCGGAGGAAGGTCAGGCTCACGCCGATGTCGGCTCGTGTGGCATTGACGAGGTCGGCGTAGGTACGTGCGCTCTCTGCAGCAAGGGACCGATTGCTCGCCGCGGGGCGTGCGCTATGCGCCCGGGCAAGGTCGACGATACTTACTTTGACGTCAGTGTGGGGACCAGCGGTTCCGACCGAGGCGAGATCTCCGAGCGGTGAGTCGTCGCCGACAACGTGAAACCCGGCGTCTTCAATCTTCTTATAGAAGAAGGTGTCGTGCTGGGGCGAGCCGGTGACGAATACGCGCACACCGCGTGGTGCCGGTGTTACTGGTGGCTGGGTGATCACGGTAAGGGCTTCCGTGGGGGGCAGCGTGGTGGCCGCTCGGACGAGATCGGCGTAGTAAGAACCGCTCACCTCGCCGGCACCGCGCTGATCCCTGTGGTGTTGGAGTGTGGCGGCGAGGCGTGTTTCAGCATCGCGTGCTTCCTCAAGCGTCGAGCGCGTGATGCGCTGACCGGTAATGGATTCGACAAAGTGAGCGAGTTTGGAGAGCTGAGTGACCTTGAACTCGTGCACGGGGCGTGAGGCGCCAGGGGGCATGTCGAGGAGGAACAGCGGTGTGGTGATTTCTCCATCGAGTGAGAGCATCCGCAGCGCGTAGAAGAGGTTGAGCAGTGTGGCAGAGGAGTTGCAGACGACTAGGCCTGCAAGGTCGTCCGGATCGAGCTCGAGGATTCGATCGAGAAGGCGCACCGTCGGCGCATCGGCTGCGCCGAGGAGCTCCTGGGCACGGGCGCTCATTGCCCCAGTCGATGCCCCGAGGAGCTGAACCGGGGTGGCACCCGCGGCGAGAATGAGCTGCCGGGGGGCATCAAATCCCACGAGCCCGATACGGGGTGACTCGCTCACAGCACACCGGATTCTCGAAGAGTGGCGACGTGTCCCTCGTCGTAGCCAAGCATTGTGGTGAGGATGTCTTCCGTATGCTCGCCGAGGCCGGGGGCGGGTTTATCGAGATCAGCGCGGCTTTCGGAGAAGACGATGGGGAGGCCAGGGCCCAGAAGGCCCGTCTCGCCGAACTCGGGGTGCGTCAGTGGCACGACTTCCTTGCGGCCGAGCACCTGTTGATCACGAACGGCTTCGGCCGTGGTGCGCACCGGCGCTGCTGGGGCACCGTTCTTTTCAAGCGCCGAGAGAACCTCGCTCAGTGTGTGGGTGGCGCCCCATTCTGCAATCATCGCATGCAGGGCGTCGGCATTGGCGACGCGGGCGTCGCGGGTCGAGTACTCGGGGTTGTCGAGGAGTTCGGGCTTGCCGATCGCGTGAAGGACGCCGGCGGCAAAGCGATCCGTCGGAGCGCAGATCGCAAACCACCCATCCTTCGCTTCGAACGTTCCAAATGGCGCGAGGCGGGGGACGTAGGCGCCTGTGCGCAGAGGGAAGCCGACGGCTTCTAGGGCGTCGAACGGCTCGATTGCCACGAGTGAGGTGAGCGCGCCGAGCATGGAGACATCAACGTGTTGGCCTTCGCCGGTCTTGTCTGCGTGGATGACGGCCGCTAGCGTGCCGATGACGGCGAAGAGGGGAGCGACGAGGTCACCAACGGGAAGCCCGAACCGTACGGGCGGCGTTCCAGGCTCGCCAGCAGTGAGCATGACGCCTGAAAGCGCTTGGACAATCGTGTCCATTGCCTTGCGGTCGCCTTGGTCGTCGGTCGCCCCGAACCCACTGATTGAGGTGTAGACGAGTCGGGGATTGATGTCCTTGACCGATTCGTAGTCAATCCCAAGGCGCCTCGTGACGCCGGCACTGTAGTTCTCAACGAGGAGGTCGGCGTTCTTGATGAGATCGAGCAAGATCTGCTTGCTATCCGGGTGCTTGAGGTTGAGCGTGATGCTCTCCTTGCCGCGACCTCGGATTGCCATAGACACGGAGAGGTCATCTTTGCCGCTCCGCGTTAGGCTCAGGCCATCGTCGTGGATGTACGGAGAGTTGTTACGCGACGAATCCCCACCCGTCGCGGGATTTTCGACCTTGATCACGCGCGCACCAAGACTCGACAGCAGCAAGGTGGCGTACGGCCCGGCGAGAGCCGAGGTCAGGTCGATAACGGTCTTGCCTTCCAACGGGGCAGTGCTCATGTTGTTCCTCACTCGTTCAGCGATCAATGGCGTCGCACGTCATTGTGAAGCGGTCTTTCAAAATTAGCATCAAGGCGCTTGATGAAATGATAGTATCAAGCCACTTGACAATGTAGGGACAAAAATGAGTATTCGCATCGTGGCAGTCGGAGACATCGTCCTGCAGTACGGGGATCCGGCCTTCTACTTCGGGCCAAGTGCGCAAGTTACCCAGCGCGCAGATCTGGCAATCGGGCAGATCGAAGTTCCGCACACGGACTCCACAAATGTGGCGGCGCTTCGTATTCCTTCTCCGCCCACTCCGCCGGAAAATCTCAAGGCGATGGCAGATGCCGGATTTAGCATCGGGACCGTTGCCGGCAACCATGCGTTTGACCTCGGCACCGCTGGCGTGCTCGATACGATCCGTCACGCAAATGCCTATGGAATCGTGACGACCGGTACGGGCGAGAACCTCGAAGCGGCCCTGAGGCCTGCAATCGTTGAACGCAAAGGCATTTCAATCGGCGTCTTGAGTTTTAACTGCGTGGGGCCTCGGGAGTCCTGGGCGACGAGCGCGAAGGCGGGCGCGGCATTCGTCAAGGTGCTCACCCACTACGATTTGGACGATCTCAATCCGGCGAACCCTCCGCAGGTGTACACCTTCTGTGATCGAGTGAGCCTGAAGGTCATGACGGATGCAATTGACGCCCTGCGGCGAGATGTCGATGTTGTTATCGTTGCGCTTCACAAGGGGTACGGGCACACTCCCGTGCGGATCGATGACTATGAGATCGAGCTCGCGCATGCCGCGATCGACTCTGGTGCCGACGCGGTGATCGGTCATCACGCGCACATCATGAAGGGGATCGAGGTATACAAGGGACGACCGATCTTTCACGGGCTTGGCAATTTCGTTTCCGTGACTGATGCGCTGACGCCAGATCCGAACACTGGCTCAGACGAGCTGCGCGAGTGGCAGGAGCGGCGCGTGAAGATGTACGGCTTTGCTCCAGACCCGAACCTGCCTGAATATCCATTCCACCCAGAGAGTCGCAACACCGCGATCGCAACCTTAGATGTTGGCGAGCATGGGTCGATCGAGGCGGGTCTGATTCCGTGCTGGATTGATGACCGCGCCCGCCCAGTGCCTTTGAGGCGCGGCGAGCGTGACTCTGTTGTCGACTACATCAGCGAGATCAGCCGAGCGGCGGGTTTCGACATTTCGCTCGAGTGGGACCTAGCCGACGATCGCGTGCGCATCGCTTTGTAAGTTTGCGGCTGATTGTCGGTGTGGCGCTACGTTTGCACGGCTGAATTGAGTGTGCCCAAGCGCAGGACCGGTGGCCAAAAACAAAGCAATCAAGTTGATTGACATCATCAATTATTGCGACTATCCTCAGTTTTAAGGTCGCGGAAGCTCGGGAAATCCCAAGACCGGAGGCCGCCTTTCATGAATTCAATGGAGTTTTCATATGTTTAAGAAGCGTCATATTTCAAGACTTGCGCTTGTCGGTGTTCTCAGTTTGGGACTCGCTGCGTGCTCGGGTAACACGACTCCTCCAGCAGATGGAAACGGAGCCACCCCGACCGAGGCCGAGACGCCCGCACCTGAATCTGAAACCGAAAAAGCGCCGCTGTTCGACGAACTGCCGGACTGGGCAAAGGAAAAGGGCAAGCTCGTATTCGCGGGAGACAGTCACCCTCCCTACCGCGTGGTCGAACCGAATGGCTCGTTCAGCGGAATGGATCCTGACCTGCAGGAACTTCTCGAAGGTCAGCTTGGTGTCGATATTGAATTGGAAGTCACCTCCGGTATGGATGCCATCCTGACCGGTATGCTCTCGGGTCGCTACGACGCGTTCAATGGTCCCGTTCGTGCGACCCCGGAGCGCGAAGCAGACTTCGATGCCATTGCCTACATGACGACGCGAAGTGCGTATGTCTTCCTAGCCGAGAATGCCGACACGTACGGCGGTCCGCACGCTGATGCAGTGTGTGGCACGCTCGTTGCTGGCGTCCAGGGCTCGATCACTGAGACCGAGGTGGAAAAGCTCAATGTCTGGTGCGCCGACCAAGGTAAGGAGCAGGCAGAGTTCCTCGGCCTAGCTGACACCAACGCCACCGTGCTCGCCGTTCAGTCAGGTCGCGCCGACTCGCTCGCCCTGACCGAACCCGGTGCACTCGACCTCATGCGCCAGAACCCGGACACCTTCGGCTACGTCACACAGAGTGACGACCAAGGATCCTTCGAGAGTCTCCTCGCGATGCTCGCCCCGAAGGACAATGATCTCGGCCCGATCCTGCACAAGGCTATGCAGAACCTGTTCGATGATGGTTCCTATCTCGAGTACATGGAGCAGTGGGAAGTAGCGAACGTTGCAATTGACGCACCGCTCCTAAACCCCACAACCTCTAAGTAACGTGGGGCGCCTCTGAGTCGCGGTGGTGCGGCTCAGGGGCGCCTTCTCATTCGATTCAGGAGAAGTATGAGTGTTCCAGTTCCACCGAATGTGATCGATGTATCGCATGCCAGCAAACGGCTGAGTATTTGGCGTCTCGTTGGTGGTGTGCTGGTCGGGTTGCTGGTGCTGCGCCTAGCGATATTCCTCGTCAGTAACGAACGATTCGAATGGGGAGTTGTCGCCCAGTTCCTCTTCGACGCGAGCGTCATGCGCGGATTGTGGATGACTATCCTCCTCACCGCAATCGCAATGACGCTCGGGTCGATCCTCGGAACGGTTCTGGCCGCGGGCCAGCTCAGCGATTTCTGGCTCATTCGACTCGTCTGCCAGCTCTACGTCGGAGTGTTCCGAAGCGTTCCCCCGCTCGTTCAGCTCATCTTCTGGTACAACCTCGCCTACCTCGTTCCGCGGATTGCTATCGGAGTGCCGTTTGGTCCCGAACTCTTTGCGTGGAACGCGAACGACCTCATCACCCCGTTTACCGCTGCCGTCATTGGTCTAAGCCTCCATGAGGCTGCTTACATGGCCGAGATTGTGCGTTCCGGCGTCCTCTCCGTTGACCAAGGCCAAAAAGACGCCGCTAAGGCAATGGGTTTCTCCGACCGCGAGACCTTCATGCGGATTATCCTTCCCCAGTCGATGCGGGTCATGCTTCCGCCGACCGGAAGCCAGGTCATCAGCCAGCTCAAGGGGACTTCGCTCGTGTCGGTGATCGCGATGGGTGACCTGCTGCGTTCAGTCCAAGTCATCTACAACGTCAACTACAAGGTCGTCCCGCTGCTCATCGTCGCGGTCATCTGGTATCTCGTAGTTGTCATTATCCTGACGCTCATTCAGCGTCGCATCGAGAAGCGCTTTGGTCGCGGATACACGGCGACTGCGAGCGGCCCAGGGCGCAGCAAGCGCAAGGGTAAGGACACGATCGCTGAGGTTCTTGACGAGGGAGTGAGGGAGTAGATGGTGCAGGAGCGCTCTGAAGTGCCTGTTCTCGAGGCTCGTGGAGTAGTCAAGCGTTTCGGTGAAACCGTCGCGCTCAATGGCGTCGATCTGTCGGTTTATGAAGGTGACGTCGTAGCGATTCTTGGTCGAAGTGGTTCGGGAAAGTCAACGCTAGTGCGGTGTTTACACCAGCTCGAGACGATCGACGGTGGCGCCATGTTCCTCGACGGAGAGCTGCTCGGTTACGAAGAGCACCGCGGTGGGCTGCGCGAACGTACTAAGCGCGATGTTGACCGTCAACGCCGTCAAATGGGTATGGTGTTCCAACAATTCAACCTGTTCCCTCACTGGACAGTCCTTCGCAACATCACTGAGGCCCCGATCAAGGTGCACGGGCAGACGCCGGCGAAAGCTGAGGCGCGAGCGATGGAACTTCTTGAACGCGTTGGGTTGGCTGACAAGGCGAACTCTCACCCGCGCCACCTTTCTGGTGGGCAACAACAGCGCGTAGCCATTGCGCGTGCGCTGGCGCCAAGGCCTCGCGTTGTTCTTTTCGATGAACCGACCAGCGCACTCGACCCTGAACTCGTCGATGAAGTCCTCTACGTTATGCAAGACCTCGCTTCCTTCGGCGCGACGATGGTCGTCGTGACTCACGAGATGGACTTCGCCCGCGATGTCGCGAGCCGATGCGTGTTCATGGCAGATGGCGAAGTCGTGGAAGAGGCGCCATCGGAGGAGTTCTTTGAGAACCCGAAAACAGACCGCCTGAAAACTTTCCTCACGCGCTACTCGGCAGAAGTGCGGAGAAAGGACAGCGCCACCGACGAATAGCGTCACGGGTGACAGCGGTGGGATCCGTTTGAGGGTCCTTCGATGAATACGGCTGGCCAAAGACAGATGATCTGATGTTACAATAATTGATTAATACAATAAATTTCGTGAAGGAGTCAACGATGTCGCTTAGCGGGAAAGTCGCAGTCGTGACTGGATCAGGCAAAGGCCTAGGACTTGCTTACGCTCGAGAGCTCGCCCGGGCGGGCGCGTCCGTCGTCGTCAATGATGTCGACGAGCAGGCGGTGGCCGATGCGGTCAAGTCTATTGAGGATGCCGGCGGTAAAGCCGCCGGAGTTGTTGCGCCCGTTGGCCCAACGGAGACAGCTCGTGAGCTCGTTGAGGCGGCAGTGAAGGAGTTTGGCCGCCTCGACATCATGGTGACTAACGCAGGAATCCTGCGTGACACGGTTACGTGGAAAATGTCCGATGACGACTTTGATTCGGTAATCAACGTGCACCTGCGTG
>CAYVDF010000024.1:0-15568 GCA_964450475.1 uncultured Pseudactinotalea sp. | reverse complement strand
CCTGCTTGACGAACCAACGAACGACCTCGACGTCGAAACCCTGAGCTCGCTTGAAAACGCGTTGCTCAACTTCCCCGGTTGCGCCGTCGTGATTTCGCACGACCGCTGGTTCCTTGACCGCGTCGCGACCCACATCCTCGCCTACGAAGGCACTCCAGACAACCCTGCCAACTGGTACTGGTTCGAAGGAAACTTCGCTGGCTACGAAGAGAACAAGGTCGAGCGCCTTGGCCCAGAAGCCGCGCGCCCGAACCGGGTCACCTACCGCAAGCTCACGCGGTCCTAACGTCATTAGCACTGTGCCCGCCCCAGTGAACCGGGGCGGGCACAGTCAAAGTAGGGAACAATGGCAAAACTCTCACTGCGCGTCCCCATGCGTTGGAGCGACCTCGACGTCTATGGGCACGTGAACAACGCCCGCTTCCTGACCATGCTCGAAGAGGCACGGATCAAGGCGTTCTGGGGCAACGACAAATCCGAAAATCCAGAGGCCGACCCCGAACTGCTTGCCTCGGCGAAGGTGCTTAGCGCAGGTGCCGGGTCAGAAACGATCACGCTCGTTGCTGGCCAGCGCATCGAATACGTCAAGCCGCTGGAATGGACGGGGGAGGACCTTCGCGTCGATTTGTGGCTCAGCGCGATCGGCGGAGCAAGCCTCGAGGTGGCCTACGAGGCGTTCAACGCCGAGGGAGAGGTTGTTGCCAAGGCAACGACCTCGATGGTGCTCGTCGATGCCGAGAGTGGTAAGCCCCGGCGAATCTCAGACGACGCCCGAACAAAGCTCTCGAACTTGCTCGATGAGCCGTTAACGTTCCGCCGATAACGGCAAGAACTTCTTAGAGAAGTTCCTGCTTGACGCGGATCATGCCCTCCTGAGCAATCGTCGCGACGAGCTCACCATCGCGGGTGAACACCTTCGCTGTACCGAGCCCGCGCCCGCCCTGGCTTGAGGGTGCTTCCTGCGCGAACAGGAGCCAGTCGTTGAGGTTGACGTCGCGGTGCCACCACATCGCGTGGTCGAGCGAAGCGATTGAGGAGTTGGGCGCGACCCAGCTCAGGCCGTGGGCGCGCATGACCGGTTCGAGCATGACCTGATCGCACGCGAACGCGAGCATCGCGCGTTGGATGCCCCGGTCGGCCGGTAGCGGTGCTCGGGCGCGGATCCACATCGCCTGAACGGCCTGCTTCTGCCGGGCAGGGCCGGTAAAGAGCGGCTGCTGAACATGGCGCATATCGAAGGCGCCGTTGCGGTAGAAGAACTTCGCGATCGGGTGCTCCAGGGCACCAAAGATCGATACGGATGAGCGTAGTTCCTCAGGTGGGGTCACGTTCGGCATCACGTCTTGGTGATCGAGGCCGGGCTGGTCTTCTTGGAATGAGGCGATCATCGACAAGATCGGCTTGCCGAATTGGATGGCGTGCGTCCTCCGTGCAGAGAACGATCCGCCGTCACGGAGCCGCTCAACGGCGAACGTGATTGGCTCCTCCAGGTTGCCTGGCCGCAGAAAATATCCGTGGAGGGAGTGGATCATCCGATCTGGCGGCGTCGTGCGCATCGCAGCGATAACGGCTTGGGCGAGTACCTGACCGCCGTAGACGCGTCCGTGAAGTTGGGGGAGTGAGGAGCCGGTGAACGTGTCGTCATCGACACGGTCGAGGTCGAGCACATCGAGGACCCGCTCCAGCGGAGACATCTCATCTTCAGTGTGGGTGCGGTGTGCGTGGTCGTCGGTGCTCATGACCTGGTTCCTACCTTGTGTGTAATGCAGTTGCTTAGAACGTGTTGACGAGGGAGTGGGCGGCTCGTTCGAGATAGTCCCAGAACGTGGCTTCCTGCAGTGGCGCAAGACCAGCTTCGGAAAGGGCCACTCGCATATATTTCAGCCACGTATCGCGGGCCTGCGGGTCGATAACGAAGGGCTGGTGGCGCATCCGCAAACGCGGGTGGCCGCGGGTGTCGGAGTACGTGGTTGGTCCGCCCCAGTACTGCATGAGAAATAAGCGCAGACGTTCCTCCGCCGGCCCAAGATCTTCCTCCGGATACATCTCGGACATGATCGGGTCCTCGGCCACCTGAGCGTAGAACCGTTCGGTGATCTTACGAATCGTGGCTTCCCCGCCGATCTGGTCGTAGAACGTCACCTCCCCGCGGCTGCGCTGCTGCGCGGGGGTCTGGGAGGGGGTGGCAGCGGTCAGCGGAAGTTGCTCGCGAGGGGAATCATTGGCAGACACGCTCTAGATCTTAACCCGTTCGCCGTGGCAAGCGTGGCCACCGGCCTAAGTGCGGCGTGCGGAGAAATAATCTTTTCCTAAGCACTGCGAACTAGTTTAGAATGGGCTACATCACAGGTGTTGCGAACAGGAGATATCGTGTCTAAAGCTGCGGAGATGCTGGCGGCCCTTGGCGGCAGCGAAAACGTCGTCGAACTCGAGCCGTGCATCACCCGACTACGGGTCGAGGTGACCGACCCTGCTTTGGTCAACGAAGATTCGCTTCGCGAGCACGGCGCGTTTGGCGTTGTTCGTTCGGGCCGAATCGTGCAGGTCGTCGTCGGTCCTGTCGCCGACGAACTCGCCGGTGAGATCTCGGGTCTGCGCGAGTAACCGGGTTCTGGCTCCGCTCGTGGGGTTAATCCGCGAGCGTTAAATCTGCCTGTTCCAATGCGCTAGCGAGTCGGCGGCGGAACGCTGAGGCGACATCCCATTGCCGGCCCGGCTGGGTGCGTACCGCCCAGCGGATGGCCGCGTAGGAGGCCGTGATGTCTTCGACGAGGATTGTCGGCTCGCTCAGCACGACCGACTCCCACTTCTCATCGGTAATCATCGCGTTCGTTGCGTTGATCAGCACATCGCGCGCGAGAGTGAGATCGGCGGTCGGAACGAGGCGAATCTCTGCCGTTGCGAGCGCCCACCCTTGAGATTCATTTGCGACGCGGAGAATCTCCCCGTTGCGCACGTGCCAGAGCTTGCCTTCGTCGTCACGAACGCTCGTGACGCGAAGAGCGACGCGCTCGACCGTCCCAGCGGCGAACGAAACGGTGGCGGCGAGTTCGACTCGGTCACCGACCCCGTATTGATCTTCGGCGAGCATGAACAGCCCGGAGACGATATCGCGTACGAGGGACTGGGTACCAAAGGCGAGGGCAACACCAACGACGCCCGCCGAGGCGAGCAGTGGTCGCACGTCGAGCCCGATTTCGGAAAGAATCATGAGCAACGCGACCAGACCAACGATTGCCCCAATCGTGGAGTTAATAACCGACTGGAACGTGCGCAGTCGCTGCCCGAGACGCTCGGGGTGTCCGCCAATAGCGACCTGTGCTCGGCCAACGTGGGTCGTGCCGCTGATCTTGTTGATCCGGCGCACGATGCGGCCAACGAGCCAGCGCAAAAGGAGCGTCAGCACCGTTGCGCCTACGAGAATGAGGACGATCGTTAGGGGCACATCGAGGAGCCAGTCTCCCCAGGTTCGCGGTTCTTCGTTCACAAAACTTCACCTTACGGCCTCATTAGCGATTAGCGCACTAACTTCGCCGGTATCGTGCCGCCTTCCCCCATAAAGGGGTGCGCTGGCGATAGGCTTTCAGATAGAAATAGATCTTGCCTTGGACAAAGGAAAAGCAGTGACGCACTCGACGCCCGACTCATGGCACGACGTTCTCCCACCGGAAATCGAAACGGACACCCCGGGTGAGGTGACAATCCCGGTGCACGTTCCCCACGGTACGTCGGTGCGGGTGGCGATCGAGGGTAACGGCGTTGAGGCCGTCTTCTTAGAGCAGGTCGAGGACAACACCCCGCCCCAGGATGTCGATGGCGTGTTGACGGGCCAAGCAAGCTTTCAGCTCGGTGAGCGCGACCCCGGGCACTACACCGTGCGGGCGTATCTGCAAGATGGCCGGATCGTGGAATCGCAGGTCACCGTCACCGCCCAAAAGCCTGAGGCCGTCACGGCCGAACACGCGGGTCGACCCGAGTACGGGGGTCGTTCCTGGGGTGTATCGACGACGCCCTATGCCATCCGCTCCCGCCACTCCTGGGGTATCGGTGATTTCGCAGACATCGGCGACCTTGCCGTCACAGTAGCGCGAGCAGGCGGTGACTATCTTCTGCTCACGCCCGTCCTTCGCACTGTGGGCGATGTTGTGGCGACCTTGGGATTAGAAGCCGATGGCGGCGCGATCGTGATCGACCCGCGGTACATCCGCCCAGAAGACGTGCGTGAGACGTCCTACCTGCCTTCCGCCCAGCGCACGATGCTCGATTGGAGCAGCGAGGGAGTGCGCGCCGTAAACGAGCAGCCGGATGCAATCGACTTCGACGCGGCGTGGGAGAACAAGCGCGCCGCGCTGGAAGTGATCCACTCAGGAGCGTGGACACCGGCTCGGCGTGACTCGTTTGAACGCTTTGCTGTGCGCCACGGCGAAGCCCTCGCCCCGTATATCCACGCCGTGGTCGCCGCTGAGGTAGGCAATGCAGCAGAGCTTTTCGCTGATTTCCAAGCCGATACGACGAGCGGGGCGGCAGCGCGCCGAGAGCATTCCGACCGCATCGCCTTCCACCTCTGGCTCCAGTGGGTCGCTCGCGAGCAGCTCGAACGTGCGCAGCGCCTCGCAACGGATGCTGGCATGACGATCGGACTCGTGCACAGCGTCTCGGGCACGATCGGCGGGGATGCCATACCCGACCTCGCCACCTTCGGGGGCGGAATCTACATCACCGACCCCGATGAGGGCGCAGACACGGTGGCTGCCGCGGAGACGATCACGAGCGCAGGGGAAAACGGCTTGCTCGTGTTCGCCACAGCCGATAACCGCGAGAACCTCGCTGACCTTGCAGGGCGGGGAATCACCCCGCAAATCACCCTGCTGTCGGAGTTCTCTGCGAATGAACCTGGCGACCTCTCGTCCCTGCCAGAGCAGTCGATGGTCGCCGTCGCACTGAACGAAGATCCGCCCACGGCGGGAGCGCTCGCCGAAGAGCACCTCACGCTCATGCGACGCCTCGGGATCCACGGCGATGACCACGAAGAGCGCCGCAAGGTCGAACGCATCCGAACCGAACGCATGATGGATGCCCTTCGCGGCGCGAATCTCCTGCCCGATGGGGCAACCGAGCGGCAAACGATCGAGGGCCTGCACGAGCTGCTCGCCACGAGCCCGGCGCGTTTCATCACCCTCACCCTGAGCGATGCCGTGGGCAATCGGCGCCCCTTCGCACTCGGCGGAGGCTACCCCGATTGGGCGTATCCGTATACCGACGGCACCGGCGGGAGCGTGCTCATGGAAACCCTCGCTGAAAACCTTCGCTTCGACTCCCTCCTCGAGCGGATCGATGCCGCACTTAGGGGCGAGTAATGGTCGAGGTCTTTACCCCCGTCGCGGGAGTGATCGTCGCGCTCGAGGATGTCCCCGATCTCGTGTTCGCCGAGGCGATGGTCGGCCCCGGCGTCGCGATCAACCCCGAACCGGGTACAGGGGTCATCACCGCCGTGAGTCCCCTCCAGGGCACGGTCGGTGCGCTCCACCCCCACGCCTACGCCGTTGAAGGTGCCGGGGGAGCGGTGCTCGTGCACCTGGGCATTGACACGGTCACGCTCGAAGGCGGGCCGTTCCGCACGCTCGTCACCCAAGGAGAATCCGTGCGCCAGGGCGAGCCCATCGTTGAGTGGAACGTCGCAGAGATCGGCGCACTGAGCCCCCTTGTGCCCGTCGTCGCTCTCGGCGCGAGCAGCGTCACGCTCCACGTCTCACCTGGCGAGCGTGTCGAAGCCGGGGCGCGGCTGTTCACCATCGACTGAGTCTAAACTTGAAGGCGATAATCAATCGCCCCATGCTTGGAGATTCATGGCTGACACAGTAGATTTCTGGTTCGATCCGACCTGCCCCTGGGCGTGGATGACCTCGCGGTGGATCGTCGAAGTGGAAAAGCAACGCGACATCACCGTCAACTGGCACATCATGAGCCTCGCTGTACTCAACGAAGGCCGCGATCTCGATGACGACTACCGCGCAATGATCGACAAGGCCTGGGGCCCCGTACGCGTCATCAACGCCGCTCGCATCAAGCACGGCGAGGAGTACGTCAAGCCGCTGTATGACGCGATCGGCGCCCGCTTCCACCCAGGTGGGCGCGGCGACGAACACGAAGCGGTCCTCGCCGAGGCGCTCGCCGAAGTTGGGCTGCCTGCCGAGCTCATCGACTACGCCACCTCCGATGAATTCGACAACGAACTCCGCGCGTCCCACAGCGAAGGCATCAACAAAGTGGGTGAAGATGTCGGCACACCGATCGTCTCGGTCAACGGCGTCGCGTTCTTCGGACCTGTCGTCACCCCCGCCCCGAAGGGGGAGGAGGCTGCGAAGTTCTTCGACGGCGTCGTTGCTGTGGCTGCCTACCCGGGCTTCTACGAGATCAAGCGCACCCGCACGCAGGGTCCAATCTTCGATTAATGACGGCGTAGGTCACCGTGGGCAGCCAACCTCACCTATTATTACAGGCACATCTTTGTATTAATTAGGTGAGTTAGGAGCCATTCCAATGGCAGACCACGATCTTGACGTTCGAAACGAAATCCCCCGGCGCCGCCACGAGTTGATTTTTGACAACTACGAGGCTCTGGCACCGGGGGATGGGTTTGTTCTGATCAACGACCATGACCCCAAGCCGCTGTACTACCAGTTCGAAGCCGAACACACCGGCCAGTTCGAGTGGGAGTACCTCGAAGAGGGGCCCGAGGTGTGGCGGGTACGCATCGGGCGCCCCGCCAACTAACTACCAGATCGTCACGCGTTCGCTCGGATCGAGCCACAACGCGTCCCCAGGTGCGGTATCAAACACCTCGTGGAACTCATCGATGTTTTTCACCACCTGGTTGCAGCGGAACTCGTTCGGTGAGTGCGGGTCGATCGAGAGCAGGCGGATCGCCTCCTCATCGCGCGACTTCTGCTTCCAGATCCGTGCGAACGATTCGATGAGAATCCGCATGGCCTCGGTCTCGGGAATGTCGGCATCGACGCCGCGGGCCCGCGCAAGGCGGTAGGCCTTGATCGCGATCCCGATCCCACCGAGGTCACCGATGTTCTCCCCGATCGTGAACGCCCCGTTGACGTAGTGCGAGCCATTGAGCTGAGCGGGGGAGAGCGCATCGTATTGCGCGATGAGCGATTTCGTGCGCTCGGTGAACTCCGCGCGGTCCTCCTCCGTCCACCAGTCGGTCAGGCGGCCCTCGCCGTCATAGCGCGAGCCCTGGTCGTCGAAGCCGTGACCGATCTCGTGGCCGATGACCGCGCCGATGCCGCCGAAGTTCGCGGCGGCTGGGCCATCGGGGTAGAAGAACGGCGGCTGCAGGATCGCGGCCGGGAACACGATCTCGTTCATCACGGGGTTGAAGTAGGCGTTAACCGTCTGAGGGGTCATGAACCATTCGGTGCGGTCGATCGGCGAGCCAAGCTTGGCGAGTTCGAAGTCGGTTTCAAACTGTGATGCTGCTCTAACGTTTGCGACAACATCGTGGCCGACTTCAAGCGCATCGTAGTCGCGCCACTTGTCGGGGTAGCCGATTTTCGGAGTGAACGCCGCGAGCTTGGCGAGCGCCTTCGCGCGGGTTTGCTCGCCCATCCACTCCAGTGCGGAGATGGACTCCTCGTACGCGGCAATGAGGTCGGCAACGAGCCCGTCCATCATCTCCTTGTGAGCCGGTGGGAAGTGCTCGGCCACGTAAAGTTTGCCGATCGCCTCGCCAAGGATGTCCTCGGTGAGGGAAACCCCGCGCTTCCACCGTTCGCGCAATTCCTCGGCGCCGGTGAGCACGCGGCCCACGAAGTTGAAGTTCTCCTGCACGATCTCATCGTTCAGATACGGCGCGCGCGAGGCGAGCACGTGCCACGTCTGCCACGCGAGGAGATCGTCAAGGGCGGTCTCATCAAACACCGTGCCAAGGTTTTCAATGAATGGGGGCTGGCGCACGATGAGCTCATCAAGCAGCGCAGCGCCCGCGCCACCGGTCAGGGCGTTTGCCCACCCCTCCCAATCAATATTCGGGGCGAGCGCGGCAAGTTCCTCGCGCGTGGTGGGGTTGTACGACTTTTGCGCATCGCGGGCGGTGACCGTGTCCCAGTGCCCAGAAGCGATTGCTGTTTCGACGGCGAGCACGCGCTCAGCGAAGTCTCCCGCGTCCTCTGCTGGAACGAGCCCAGCGAGGGCGACCATCTTTTCGATGTGGCTCGTGTACGCTGCGCGCACCTCGGCGTGCGCTTCTTCGCGGTAGTACGCCTCATCGGGCAGACCAAGCCCTGACTGGGTGAGGTAAACACGGTACTCGGTCGGGTTGCCGGCATCGTTGTTCACATACAGTCCGATCGCGGAGGAAATTCCTGAGCGTTGGAGCGTACCCATCGCGGCGAACAGCTCCTCGCGGCTCGTCACCCGGTTGAGCACATCAAGGTCGGGCTTGATTGCGCTGACCCCGAGAGCGTTGATGCGCTCGGTGTCCATGAACGAGGCGTACACCGCGGCGATCTTCGCGGCTTCGGCGGCCTCCGGGTCTGCTTCGGCCCTCTCGCCGGCGTGCTGAATAATATCCTTGACGTGCTCCTCAGCTTCATCGAAGAGCATTCGGAAGAATCCATCGCGGGCGCGGTCTGCGGGGATTTCGTAGGAGTCGAGCCAAGCGCCGTTAACGTGGCGATACAGGTCATCTTGGGGGCGAACTGAGGGGTCGCGGTCAGTAAATTCCAGAGCAGTCATGCCCACCATGGTACGTCGGGTGCGGCATGATAGATGCATGCGAATTCATATCGCCGCTGACCACGCGGGCTTTGAACTGAAAACCGAACTGATTGCGCACCTGAAAGCAGCCGGGCACGATGTCACCGACCACGGTGCCTTCGAATACGACGCCGAGGATGATTACCCGGCCTTCTGCTTCGCCGCTGCCGAAGCCGTTGCCGCCGAGGAGGGCTCACTTGGCATTTTCATTGGCGGGTCGGGCAACGGCGAGCAGATCGCCGCGAACAAGGTCAAGGGCGTGCGCTGCGGGCTTGCTTGGAGCGTTGAAACGGCCGAGCTCACCCGTGAGCACAACGACGCGAACTGTGTTGGGATCGGTGCACGCATGCACACGGTCGAGGAAGCCAAGGAAATTGTTGACGCGTTTATTAACACTCCGTTCTCTGGAGTGGAGCGTCACCAGCGCCGAGTTAACCAGCTCTCGGCGTACGAAGGGTAATTAAGCCGGTGCGTGGTTGCCCTTGCGGCTGAGGATCGCGAGGGCAACCTGCAGCGGAATGAGCGGGATTACCGCGAGTGGCAACAGGCCGGTAACCCAGATCCACAGGCCGAAGAAGAGGGCTGTTGAGACGGACCAGCCAAGGCCCACCCACGGCGAAATCGGGTTGCCAAAGAGCACACCCTCGCGAGCCGCTTCACCATCGCGCGTGTCAGCGATGAGCAGCGCCGAGAGTTTGCGGTCTCGCAGGGATTCGACGATCATGACGGCGAAGAACCAGCCCGCCGCACCCGCGAACGCCACCTTCCATGAGCCGCCGGCCCATATCGAGGTGAGCCACGCCGTGATCGGCATGATGGCAGCCGATGCCACGGTGCCAAGAACAAGGGCGTTGCCGGTGCCGTATTTGCCGCGCGTCGCCGTCACGACCCCAAGGCCGGCAAGCGTCGCGATGAACCATGCGGCAGCGCCTGCCGCAACGACGACCGGTGCCCAGATGAGCCCAGCCACGAGGGCCACAGCTGCGATGGCGATGCGAGCGATGGCGGCACCGCGCAGGGTGGAGCGGAAGGAATCAACGATCCCTTTCACGTCAACCGCGTGGTGATCCTCCGCTGAATCACAGTGCGCACACGAGTGCCCGGTTGCGGAGTGGTCGATGTCAGATGCTTCGTGGTCTGTTGCCTCGTTCGTCACACCTACGATGATAGGCGGCAAGCGGCACTAGGGCCGCTTCGGGCGGGCAAGATCACAGCCTCAGAAAACTCAGTCAAGCTCAGATGTAGAGCGCGGGGTCGACAGGGTCGTCGCCGACGTCTGGGTTGCGCTTGATCGGCACGGCGGGGACCCCAACAACGACCGCGCCGGGTTCGACATCCTTGACAACGACGGCGTTCGCGCCGATCTGCGCGTCGTCACCGATCATGATGTCACCGAGAATTTTTGCACCCGCGCCGATGACGACGCGATCGCCGACGGTCGGGTGACGCTTGCCCTTCGACATCGTTCGCCCACCGAGGGTGGAGGTGTGGAACATGAGCACGTCGTTGCCGACGATGGCGGTTTCACCGATAACGACACCCATACCGTGGTCAATGAAGAACCGGCGGCCGAGTTGGGCGCCTGGGTGGATCTCCACACCGGTGAGGCTGCGCCCGACCTCTGAAAGGAAGCGCGCGAGGAACCGAAATACCGTGCCGCGTTTCCAGAAGGTGTGGGCGATCCGGTGGATCCATAGCGCGTGCACGCCGGGATAGAGAACCGCGACCTCGAAACTAGAGCGGGCAGCCGGATCTCGACGTTTGGCTGTTGCTAGATCTTCAGCAATCAGGAAACGCAAAGAGTGGTGCGAAGTACTCACGCCTAGATCGTGCCACGTATTCGCCGCCCGTGGGGACGGGCGGGTGCATTGACCGCTGTGCGAGATTACTGAAGGTCTTCGAACAGCACGCTGGAGAGGTAGCGCTCACCGAAGCTTGGGATGACGACGACGATGGTCTTGCCGGCGTTCTCTTCCCTCGCCGCGACCTGCAATGCCGCCTCGATCGCCGCGCCGGAGGAAATCCCAACGAGGAGACCTTCGGTGGTTGCGACCTCGCGGGCACGGGCGATCGCCTGCTCAGCGTTGATGTCGATGACCTCGTCGTAGATCGAGGTGTCGAGAATCTCGGGAACGAAGTTCGCGCCGAGTCCCTGAATTTTGTGCGGGCCGGGCTCGCCGCCATTGAGGATGGGCGATTCGGCGGGCTCTACTGCGATGATCTGCACGCCAGGCTTGCGCTCCTTGAGCACCTGGCCAACACCGGTGATCGTTCCACCGGTGCCGATGCCGGCGACGACGATGTCAACGTTGCCGTCCGTGTCGTTCCAGATTTCTTCCGCTGTGGTCTCGCGGTGGATCTGGGGGTTCGCTTCGTTTGCGAACTGGCGTGCAAGCACAGAACCAGGGCGCTCTGCGGCAATCTTTTCAGCGGCGGCAACCGCGCCCTTCATTCCCTCAGAGCCAGGGGTGAGCACGAGCTCGGCGCCGTACGCGCGAAGCAGGAGCTTGCGCTCGTTCGACATCGTCTCGGGCATGGCGAGCACAACGTTGTAGCCGCGTGCAGCCCCAACGAAGGCAAGCGCAATGCCCGTGTTACCGCTCGTCGCCTCGACGATCGTTCCGCCTGGGGGGAGTTCGCCAGACTTCTCTGCAGCGTCGACGATCGCGACACCGATCCTGTCCTTCACGCTGCTCGCTGGGTTATAGAACTCCAGCTTCGCCAGAACCGTGGCATCGAGGCCCTCGGTCACCTTGTTCAGCCGAACTAGGGGAGTGTTACCAATAAGCTCGGTGGCGTTGTTATAGATCTTTGCCATGCCGGGTCCTTTCACGGGGCTGGATTTTCTTGTCAGAGCCGTCGAATAAGCGTCCCACGCTCACCGCGCTACGGAAAGAGTGAGTGCTCGCGTCGTCTACATGGTGAGACGGCGACCATAGCGTGAGACGCACTGAGGCGCACTTGACGCGGGCATCAGGCGGACTCGCGCTCGACGACGTACGGGATGGACATCGATGATAGGTCACCGGGGTATCTGATCGCCCTGCTTGCTGCGAGGGCCTCGCGCATGCTTTCTGCCTCGAACCCCGACAGATCGAAATCAATGCCGACGGTGGTCAAAGCTGGGTGGGCGATCGTGGCGAACGCGTCGTCACCGACCCCGATGACGGCGACCTCGTCGGGAACCTTCACGTTGTTGTTGCGAAGAGCGAAGAGCGAGGCGAGCGCATCGGCATCGTTGTATGCGGCGATCGCGGTGGCGTTCGGGTGATCAACCCGTGCCTGCCGAATAATGCCTGCGAGATCGTTTGTGTCCTTGTGGCGCGGGAGCGGAATCCACGAGACGCCGTGGCGCTCGGCGGCTTTTCTACCCATTGCCTCGCGGGCGTCAACCAAGTGCTTAACAGTCGGGTCGGCTGTTGCCACGTAGAGGATCTCTTTGTGGCGCTTCTTGACGAGGTAATCCACCTGGATCTTAGTAGGCGTGCTCAGAGCAGGAAGGAGCTCCTCGTAGTCATTCGCCAGGCTCGCCAACATCGATACGCCCATAGCGCGAAGGCGCGTGGTGACTTCTTCATCGAGGGGGACAACAGAGAGGACGGCGACCGCCCGGGTGGCTTGGGCAAACTGAACGAGCTGGTCGTGGTAGTACTCCTTGCCGGTTCCCGTTGGCCACCAGCTCATGTACGGTTCGTACCCGAGCGTTCGAAGTGTGGCAAGGAGCGGGGCAGAAGCGCTGGTAGCGGATTCTTCCGTCGCAAAGCCCGTCATGTCCACGATGAGGAAGGTCGATCTCCCGCGAGCCAGAGTCTGTGCCGCGGCATTGGAAACGTAACCGAGATCCTGCGCGGCTTTGCGTACGCGCTCTTGCGTTTCCTTCGAGATCTTCTGCTTCGTATTGTTGTTGAGCACGTAACTAACGGTGGCAGTCGAGACGCCTGCGGCGTGGGCGACGTCGATGGCCCGAACGGGACGAGTTACTGACATGCTCTGATTATGACAGGTTGAAAGTTAAATTACAATTGTCCGTATTGGGAAAGTGTTCGTCGATGCGGACTGAGGGAGAAAGAGGATCGCCTAAGCCGAAAGGGCGCAACATTCTGCGGCTAGCGGCACCTTCCCCGCGAGCAAAAGGTGACTGATCACACCGCGAGAATCTGCCCGCAGGGATGCGCGCGTTAGGTGCAATCGGGTAGTATCACCTAGGTTCAAGAAATTGTTGCGCCCACAATTCGGCACACGCCGTGCCGGCGGGCACGCAAGAATACAGTCTTTTCGGGCACTGCCCGCAAGTGTTCACCCCGTATAGGAAGTAGAAAATGAAGAAGGACATCCACCCGGAGTACCAGCCGGTCGTGTTCCGTGACATCTCCGCGGATTTTGCGGTGCTCACGAAGTCCACGCTCTCCTCGGCGAACACCATCGAATGGGAAGATGGCAACACCTACCCCGTGGTCGACGTCGACATCTCCTCTGCCTCGCACCCGTTCTACACCGGTAAGCAGAAGATTCTTGACACCGCTGGTCGTGTCGAGAAGTTCCGTCAGCGTTACGCCAAGGCGCAGGCCGCCAAGGACAACGCGTAAAGTTTTATCCGTTAGACAGGAGAAAAGGCCATGGCAGTACCCAAGCGCAAGATGTCGCGCAGCCGGACCCGTTCGCGCCGTTCACAGTGGAAGGCACAGGTCAACGAACTCGTGACCGTGCGAATCCGCGGCCGTGAGGTAACCATCCCGCGCCGGCTCGTGAAGGCTGCTGAGCGTGGGCTCGTAGACGTCGACTAGTAGCAACTTTTACGACTTACCTTCAGGGTCATCGCACACCGCGGTGGCCCTGAAGCTTTTTCCAGGGCAGATTGAACGAGCACCGTAAAGGCTGGTGATATGGGAGAGGAAACACCCACCCCTGAAGAGAGAGCCTCTAGGCAGGGACCCCCGCGGATTTCCCACCAGTTGCGGTCGAAAGTCGGGGACGCCCTGCGCGGCATCCGCGAACCAACCCAAATCATCTCGCTGACCGGCTCTGACGATGCCGTCACCCAACGTCACGCCCGTGCGGTCATCGACCTGTGCCTGCGCACGGGAGAGGCGATGCTCGCGACCGGCGCCTCGGCCTCTGACGTCGTCGCCACCGTCTTGCGCCTATCGCGTGCATACGGACTCTCCACCACCCATGTCGATGTCACGTACACGTCGATCACGATCTCTGTGCACCGCGGTATCGAAGAAGACCCGATCTCGGTGATGCGCGTCGTCAAGGCACTGACCACCGACTATGCCCGCATGCAGGGTGTGCTCACCCTCGTCGATGAGATCACCAGGGCTTCTGAACCGATGGACGTCGACGACGCCCGCGCCGCGCTATCGGCCATCCTCGTTCGCGAACGGCCCTATGCGCGCTGGGTACTCACCCTTGGGAAGGCAATCCTCTCCGGTGGGGTGGTGCTCATGTATGACGTCGGGCCGATCCTCGTGCTCATCGCTGGCCTAGCCGCGGTCCTCGTCGACATCGTGACGCGCGCGCTTGCGAACCTTGGTGTTGCCGGGTTCTTTGGTCAGATTGCTGCATCCTCCATCATCACCTGGGTGGCGGTGCTGCTCTATTGGTTGCGTTCGACCGGGATCGAACTGCCTGGCTCAAACCGACCCACGCTAATCGTCATTTCCGGGATCATCATGCTTCTGTCAGGGATCTCGTTCACCGGCGCAGCTCGTGATGCGATCGATGGGTACTACGTGACAGCGACGGCCCGCGGCATGGAAGTCCTCATGCTCACCCTCGGCCTCACGATCGGGATCTCACTGACCCTGGGCATGGCTTTGTCGCTCGGCATCCCGGTGCACGTAGGGACCACTCTGGGGCCCGACGGCGGACTTTTCTGGGGAGTAGCCGGTGCGGCCTTGGTCGGGCTCGGCTTCGCGCTCACCTCGTACGCGAACTGGCAGGTCGTGGGGGTCTCTGCGGTGGCCGCAGCCGTCGTCTTTGCGTTCCACCAGTTCGTAGCAATGTTTACCACGCAGATCGGGCTCACTTCGGCGTTGGCCGGCGTACTCGCCGGAGTTATCGGATACCTCACCTACCGCTGGATCAAAGCACCCGAAGGGGCAGTCTCGATGGCGGGACTCATTGGCCTCATCCCCGGGCTTGCGGTGTACCGCGCGCTGTATGCGTTCATGGACGCCGACTACGGCATCGAAGCAGCACTACCAGCGATGGTGGCGGCGTTCTCCGTGGGTATCGGACTCGCAGCAGGCTCGACGATCGGCGGCTATGCCGCCCGCCGGGCCTTTGGGCTCGACCGCTTCGCCCGCGTAGCTATTCGACGAGGCACCCGCGTTATGCGGTGAGGGGCTCCCTCAGGGGCGGCCGATCGAGAAGTACGTCCAGCCCGCCTCGCGCCACTTGGCTGGGTCGAGCACGTTGCGCCCGTCGATCATCAACGCCCGGGAAGGAACCTCGAGCAGATCGGTGGGATCGAGGGCCGTGAACTCGTTCCATTCGGTGAGCAACACAGTGGCGTGTGCCCCGGCCATCGCCTCCTGCGCGCTGCCAGCAACGTCGAGGTGCGGGTGATCGCGCCGCACGTGCTGCGCCGCCTGCGGATCAGCCACAGTGATGTGTGCCCCCGCGCCGTAGAGCCGCTGGGCCACGTAGAGGGCCGGGGAATCACGGGTGTCATCCGTCTCGGGCTTGAACGCCGCTCCGAGGATCGCGATCTTCTTCCCGGAGACCGACCCGCCCAGTTCTCGGATCGTCAGATCGATCACGTGGGTGCGGCGGCGCTGGTTGATCACATCAA
>CAYVDF010000023.1:0-16178 GCA_964450475.1 uncultured Pseudactinotalea sp. | reverse complement strand
CGCCCATTAAAGCGGTACGCGAGCTGGGTTTAGAACGTCGTGAGACAGTTCGGTCTCTATCCGCCGCGCGCGTGAGAAACTTGAGGAAGGCTGTCCCTAGTACGAGAGGACCGGGACGGACGGACCTCTGGTGTGCCAGTTGTTCCGCCAGGAGCATTGCTGGTTGGCTACGTTCGGGAGGGATAACCGCTGAAAGCATCTAAGCGGGAAGCCTGCTTCAAGATAAAATTTCCATACCACCCTTGAGTGGTGAGAGGCTCCCAGCAGACCACTGGGTTGATAGGCCGGGCGTGTACGTGAGGACTAACGACTCATTCAGCCTACCGGTACTAATAGCCGATAACTTAACCAACAAATAAGCAAAACAACCGATCACTAAAACGATCGAAAACCATACTTGTTTGCTCCGCGTCCACTATACGGTTTTGAAACAACACACCAGCCACCCGGCACACAGTGTGAATGTTTCGACACGCGTTACGGCGGTCACAGCGAAGGGGAAACGCCCGGTCCCATCCCGAACCCGGAAGCTAAGCCCTTCAGCGCCGATGGTACTGCACCCGAGAGAGTGTGGGAGAGTAGGACACCGCCGGACACACACCACAAAAGAAAAGGCCCACCCCCACCAGGGGACGGGCCTTTTCTGTTTTTCTAAGTGCACCTAGCACTCAAGGTTGCTGGGCGATCGGAACCACCGTGCACGTGGCTCAGTTCGAGTTCGTGTAACTAACCCTGCGACCTCGAACTCCGATGGCTCGACGCCATTGTCCGTTGTGCCCCGAATTAAATGAGGGGATGCTGTAGCTTAGTGTGCTGGGCGCGGGGAACTACGTAGGTTTCACGCTCCCTTTTGTTTTCTATAATCGAACAGAGTGAAAGAAGGGCTAGATGAGCGACTACCGCGATCGGGCGCCACGGCGCGCCAATGACAGAGATCAACAGCGGCGCTCTCGCCCACCACAGGACCAGCGAGAACGGGGTCCGTGGATTCCCGAAGGGGTCGAATACCAAGACCTTGACCGCGACGTACGAGCGCGGCTGCGTACTCTCTCGAAAGAGAATGCCGAGCGCACCGGTCAACACCTAATTCTTGCAGGTGAACTTCTCGACACTGATCCTGAACTCGCATACGAACACGCCCAAGCGGCCGTGCGACGTGCCGGCCGGGTCGATGTTGTGCGAGAAGCAGCAGCGCTGACCGCGTACGCGACGGGCCGCTACGCCGAGGCGCTTCGGGAGTTCCGTACTGTGCGCCGACTCTCTGGGATCGACCTCCACCGCGCGGCCGAAGCAGACTGCGAACGCGGACTCGGTCGCCCAGAGCGGGCCCTCGACGTTATTGCCGAGGCACCGAAGAATCTCCCACCGACGCAGCGCGCCGAATTGGCGATCGTGGCGGCCGGCGCACGCCGTGATCTTGGCCAACCTGAGATGGCGCTTATTCTGCTAGAGGAGGCGCCCCGAACTGCACAAACGCGTGAACGGATCGATCTCGCGCTGGCTGATCTACTCCAGGACATGGGCCGGACTGAGGAAGCACGAAAAATTCTTGCCCGACTTCCACAGGAACCCGGCGACGAAGATGACTTCGTCGATTACGAAGATCTCGACGCCCGCGTCGACTACGAAGCACCGATCCGAGAATGGGAACCTCGCGAACGGCGCGAGTGGCAACCCCGTGACCGCAGAGACGGGTCGCGAAGAGACGGACCACGTCGAGACGACTTCCGTCGTGATGGCCCGCGGAGAAATTTCCGCGACGACCAGCCTAGGCGTCCACGTTATGAGTAGGACCTCACTCATCGACACCGGCAATGCTGCGCTGATCAGCGGATATGACGGACTCCTCCTCGATCTCGACGGAGTCGTCTACCGCGGCCCACATGCCGTTGAGCACGCGCCGGAATCGATCGAAGCAGTACCGTACCCGGTCGGATTCGTGACGAATAATGCTGGCCGCACCCCGCAAGCGGTAGCGGATCACCTTGTCGAACTCGGTGTTTCTGCCCGACCGGAACAGGTCACAACGGCGGCACAGGCCGGCGCGGCATACGCTCGCGACACATACGGCACTGGAGCCCGCGTGCTCATGGTCGGGGGTGAAGGGCTCGCAACCGCGCTACGCGAAGCCGGCCTAGAGCTCGTGGCGAGCGCCGATGATGACCCGAAGGTCGTGGTGCAGGGCAACGCCCGCACAATCACATGGGCAGAACTAGCCGAGGCTGTGTACGCCATCAATGCCGGTGCCGCCTACGTCGCAACGAACCTCGACTCCACGATGCCGACAGAGCGCGGCATGGCGCTAGGCAACGGCGCAATGATCGCGGCGGTGACGCACGCGACCGGCGTCGAACCAGAGTACTCCGCGGGTAAACCTCAGCCCGGTATCTTCCAGCACGCCGCCAAGCAACAAAACATGCAGCGCCCCATCGTTGTTGGTGACCGCCTCGACACCGACATCCACGGCGCGAACGCCGCCGGATTTGATGGTGCGCTCGTGCTGAGCGGCGTCACCAACCCCGCTGATGCGATCCTCGCGGACCCAGTCCAGCGTCCGGCCTATATCCTCCGTGACCTGCGGGGACTCCACGAATCCCAGTCGGCGCCCGCGCAGGTGGGGAATGCGTGGATCGCCGGTGACTCACGTGCTTGGGTCGATGGTGAGCGACTCTACGTGAGCACGTCAGAGGGGAGTCTCGACCTGAGCGAGAACCACGACGTCACGATCACGCTCGATGGCCTGCGGACGGCATGTGCCGCAGCGTGGAACGCCAAGGTTATGCCGCGCGTTGAGGCGCTCATCCACATCGCGGACTGAATGCGCCTGCGCGAGCGCACGAGGCGATAGCGTTGAGGGTGGACGTGAGCAATGAAGGAGAGATTCGTGGACAAGCACATTCCCACGCCAGGTGAGGTTCCTGCGGCCGAGAAGGTCGTGACGGGAGCCGACCTCGAGCGGGCGATTGACGCCGTCGAAAATCTTTCCAGTGATGCGATCAGCGAGCACGTGGAGGCGTTTGAGCACGCCCACCATGTGCTGCAAGAGCATTTGCATGGGGCCGTGGATGGCTAAACGCCTGCGCGTTGATGCCGAGCTCGTGCGCCGTAACCTTGCGCGCTCTCGGCAGCATGCCTCGGAGCTGATTGCGTCGGGGCGCGTGACCGTCGATGGGCAGCGCGCGAGTAAGCCGGCGACGCAGGTGCTCACATCCTCGGCGATCGTCGTGAGCGAGGATGACCTTGATCCGGAGTTCGCGAGCCGCGGCGGCTTCAAACTCGCCGGAGCACTCGCCGCGCTCGGTGATGCTGCGCCGCCGCTGCGAGGGCGAATCGCGTTGGATGCCGGAGCCTCGACGGGTGGGTTCACGGACGTGCTGCTGCGTGAGGGCGTGGCGCATGTGTACGCGGTCGACGTCGGATATGGGCAGTTAATTTGGCGGTTACAAAACGATGATCGCGTGACTGTCATGGACCGTACGAACATCCGGCACGTGACGGCCGATGACTTTCCGCGACGACCCGATCTCGTGGTCTCGGATTTGTCGTTTATTTCTTTGACTCTCGTGTTGCCGGCGCTCGCCGCGGCGGCCGTGCCAGGTGCGGATTTCCTGCTCATGGTCAAACCCCAGTTTGAGGTGGGCAAGGAGCGGCTTGGGTCGGGAGGAGTCGTGCGCGATCCGGCGCTGCACGCGGAGGCTGTGAGCGGGGTTCTGCTAGCAGCCCGTACACTCGGATTGCACGCCCAATCCGTTGTGGCTTCGCCACTTCCGGGGCCGGCGGGAAACGTCGAATACTTCGTTCACCTCCATGAGAGTGACGGCGCGGCGGATCCCGAGGCGCTGATTGAGGCGGCGATCACGAATGGACCAGCAGGGAAAGGCACATGAGTAGACGAGTAGTGATCTTCACTCATCCATCGCGCCCAGAAGCGGCAACGATGGCCGATCACGTGGCGAAGGAATTACGCAGCCACGGCATCGAACCCCTGCGCGAGATCGGCGAGGAGGACGTCGAGCTTGCAATCGTCCTCGGCGGCGACGGCACCATCCTTTATGCAGCCGAGGCGACGAGGGATCACGGAATTCCAATCGTCGGTGTCAACATGGGGCACGTCGGATTCCTCGCCGAGAGCGAGGTCGAGCACATCTCCCAAGTCGTGCGGCAGGTGGTCGATCGCGACTACTCGGTCGAAGAGCGGATGACTTTAGAGGTAACGGTCGAACACCCGGATTCTGGTCGCGTGGAACACGGGTGGGCACTCAACGAAGCCACCGTGGAAAAGGTCGAACGCTCGCGCATGATCGAGGTCGCGGTCGGTATTGACGGCCAGGGTGTCTCCACCTTTGGGTGCGACGCCGTGGTGCTCTCGACACCGACCGGTTCGACCGCGTATGCGTTCTCCGGCGGCGGTCCCGTTGTGTGGCCCGACGTGGAAGCGCTCCTGCTTGTTCCAATCAGCGCCCACGCATTGTTCGCTCGCCCCATGGTTGTGGGCCCGGATTCCGTGCTCGCAGTGGAGATCCTCAGCCGCTCATCCTCCAGTGGGGAGATCTGGTGCGACGGTCGCCGTGTGCTCGAGGTGCCGATCGGATCGCACGTTGAGGTTCGCCGCGGCTCGAAGCCCGTGTGCCTCGCCCGGCTCAATCCGGGGCCGTTCGCTGACAGACTCGTGCGTAAATTTGATCTTCCGGTCAAGGGCTGGCGTGGAGGCCCCGAGAAGTCATGATCGAAGAAATTCGGCTGCAGAACATCGGAGTCATCGTTGATGCCGATATTTCGCTTGGCCCCGGCCTCACCGTCATCACAGGTGAAACCGGTGCGGGTAAGACGATGCTGCTCACCGGATTGAATTTGATCCTTGGCGGCAAAGCCGACCCCGGCGCAGTGCGAGCTGGCGCCGAGCGCGCTGCAGCAGAGAGCCGGATTGTTCCGCCGGCCGGGCACCCGGCAATCGACGTAGCCGAGGAGGCAGGCGCGCTCCTCGATGACGACGCCTTGCTGTTTGCGCGCACCATCGTCTCCGGGCGTTCGCGCGCATTCCTTGGCGGCCGTTCCGTGCCACAGGCGGTCTTGGCGGACGTCGCCTCACAACTCGTGACGGTGCACGGGCAATCGGATCAGATCCGGCTCCGCTCCACCGCGCACCAACGAGCTGCTCTCGATGAGTTCGCAGGGCCACAGCACCAGGAGGTGCTCGCGGAGTTGGCCCGCGTCTACTACGAAGTCAACGATGCCCGCCAAGCCCTCGCCGACTGGGACTCGGCTGCGCAGGACCGCGAACGCGAAGAGCTCGCTTTGACGCGTGCGCTGGAGCGGATCGATTCCGCCGAGGTTATCGAAGGTGAACAGGCCGCGCTGCGTGAGGAAGCCGAGCGCCTTGGAAACGTTGAAGAACTCCGGCTCGCCACCGGTGCAGCGCATGAGCTTATCAGCGGTGACTTCGACGCAGGGCGTGGGGGAGTGCTCGAAGGGATCCAGGACGCTCGCACAGCCCTCGATGCTGCAAGGCGCTACGACTCGAGGCTTGGCACATGGGCGGACTCACTTGAAGAAGCCGCTCACGTGCTCGCCGACATCGGGATGGAACTCTCCTCCTACGCAACGACGCTCGAAGCGGACCCCGCGCGACTCGAGCATGTTCACGCCCGGCGCGCCCTCCTTGCCGAACTCAGCCGTGATTACGCAAGCGGTGATTCCGAGGATCCCGATGCGGAGGTTCTCGCGTATGCCGAACGCGCGCGAACCCGGCTAGCGGACCTAACCGAACCGGGGCAGGGACGCGAGCGTCTTGAGCGGGAGCTCGCCGGCGCAACGGCGCGCCTCGAAGAACTTGCCCAGAAGGTCACGGCGGCTCGCAAAGGTGCCGGTGAGGAACTCGCTGCGGCAGTGAACGCAGAACTAGGCGACCTCGCGATGACTGGGGCAACGATGTACGTGCGGTTGGAGCCACTTGGGGAGATCCGGTCCAGCGGTGCTGAGGAGGTCGAGTTCGACCTTGTGGCTAATCGGGGTGGAGCCCGGCGCCCGCTCGCCAAAGGCGCCTCCGGCGGCGAGCTCTCCAGAGTCATGCTCGCGCTCGAAGTAGCGCTCGCTTCACGGCGCTCCGAGCTTTTGCCAACGTTTGTGTTCGATGAGATCGACGCGGGAGTCGGAGGGAAGGCTGCTGTTGCAATTGGGCGCCGTTTGGCGGAATTATCGCGGCACGCCCAGGTGATCGTCGTCACCCACCTCGCGCAGGTCGCCGCGTTTGCTGATGCACACGTTGTGGTGACGAAAACGACGTCAAACGGCGCAGACGCTGTCACAAACAGCAACATTTCTATCGTGTCGGGGGAAGACCGCGTGGATGAGCTCGCGCGAATGCTTTCGGGGGATCCGGCATCAGATGTGGCACGCGCCCACGCAGCTGAGCTGCTTTCGTGGCGAGACGTGGCACGATAGTCGCGATGAGATTTCCATTTCGCTCCACACAGGACGCGGGCACGGACCTGCGGGTGCGTGTCGACCCCTCGACGAAGACGCTCACGAAGCGTTTGCGCGAGGGCGAAGTGGCAATCATTGACCACGTGGACATCGACCGCGTGAGCGCCGAGGCGCTCGTGGCGAAGCGGCCCGCGGCGGTGCTCAATGCAGCGAAGTCGACCTCGGGTCGGTATCCAAACCTCGGCCCAGGTATTCTAATTCGCGCGGGAATTCCGTTGATCGATGACCTCGGTGCGCAGATCATGACCGTTACCGAGGGCTCTACCATCGCGATCGAGGACGCAAAGATTCTCAGCAGTGATGGCACGGTGATCGCCGAGGGAATCGCGCAGACCGAAGAATCGGTCGATGCGGCGACCGAGGTAGCCCGCGAGGGTTTGTCGGCGCAAATGGAAGCGTTCGCCGCGAACACGATGGAGCACCTGCGCCGCGAACGTGAATTGCTTCTCGATGGGGTCGGTGTACCTGAGGTATCGACGCCGATTGATGGCCGGCACGCGCTGATCGTCGTACGGGGCTACGACTATAAGGATGACCTTGCGATGCTCGGCTCGTACGTTCGTGAATACCGGCCCGTCATGATTGGAGTGGACGGCGGCGCGGACGCGATCTTAGAGGCGGGCATGAAGCTCGACATGATCGTTGGTGACATGGACTCCGTCTCAGACAAGGCACTAACCTCAGGCGCCGAACTCATCGTTCACGGATACCGCGACGGCCGGGCGCCGGGTGAGGAGCGCCTCGACAAGCTAGGCGTTCCCCATACAGTTTTTCCCGCGACGGGTACGAGTGAGGACGTCGCGGTGCTTCTCGCCGACGATAAAGGTGCAGAGCTCATCGTGACGGTGGGAACCCACGACACCCTCATCGAGTTCCTCGACAAGGGCCGAGAAGGGATGGCCTCGACATTCCTCACTCGGCTGCGGGCGGGCGGCAAGCTCATCGACGCCAAAGCCGTTTCGCGGTTGTACCGCCACCGGATCTCCACGTGGTCGCTCATCCTGCTGGCGCTCTCGGGGATTATTGCGCTCGGCGCGGCGATATTCGCGACACCGGCCGGGCAGGCCCTTTTTGGTGTCACCGATGGTTCCCGCGTAGGTAATTTCTTCGACTGGCTGTCGGGCCTGTTCTCGGCGCTGTTCTAGTGAGGTCCCAGTGATCGATTTTCGTTACCACATCGTTTCGCTCATCGCCGTGTTCCTTGCCCTCGCGGTAGGGATCGTGCTCGGAGCGGGGCCATTGCGTGACTACATCGCCGATTCCCTCTCGGGTCAGGTTAACCAGCTCCGAGAGGAAACCGAGCAGCTCCGCAGCGAGCGTGACCGGCTCGAGACCCACCTCAGCGATGCGACGCAGTTCATCCACGAAACGCGTCCGACGCTTGTCTCCGGCGTCCTACCTGACTACAACGTGAGCATCGTCGCCATGCCAGGGGTGGCCACCTCCGCCGTGACAAGCGTGCGTGACGTCATCGCTGAAGCAGGCGGAAGCGTCCTCAACATCATCACAGTGGGCGATGACTTCGTTGACCCGGCCAAGCGATCCTTCCGCTCCGGGATCGCCGGCAACATCACCGGATACATGGACCCCCAACCCGGCGCTGATGCGAGCGCAGAAGCAATCATCGGTACCGCGATTGGCCAAGCAGTCTCGGGATACGACCCGCAGGATCCGCAGCAGCCCTCGGAGAACGCACTCGCAATTACGGAATTGCTGACGACCTCCGCACTCATCACGCTCGACAGCGCCATCGTGCCAACGCACCTCACGCTCGTTCTCACCGCCGCCGATGAGGCCCAACCCGAAGTTCTCGCTGCTGGCCTCGGGCTGATCAAGGGACTCGACCCAGCCACCACAGTGATCTCCGGTGATGCGGGTGCCGATACGCTGCTGGAACTGGTGCGTACCGACAGCGATGCCGCGGCGGCCTACACCTCGACCGACTCGCTCTCCACCGAGCCGGGCATCCTCAGCGTGCCCCGCGCGCTCGCCGTTGTTGTCGACGGCGGCTCGGGCACCTTCGGTTTCCAAACGGGTGCCACCGCAGCGTTCCCGCCAACCGTGGACATCGGACCGCCGGCTGCAATCGAGCCACGTGAAGACGAGGCAGACTCCGAGGCTGAGGAGGACGCTGAGGAAGAAGACGCCGCGGCATAATTGCCGGCCTGAATCGTTTTGTTGCATCCGCTGCGCGCGGCACGAAGGGCGGAGTGCCGCAGCGTGCGTGCACACTCCGCCGGTCGCGGTGCCAAGAACCGGAAGAGTTATCACGCGTGTAACCTACCGATAGAATCTCACCGCTGATCTGCTCCGAGAAATGGAACCGATGGACACTGACTTTGTGCGCGATGCGCTGACCACGCCAACCATCGTTGCAAGCGAGCGAGTCTTCAACGGAGTGGTGTGGGACGTGCGCACCGACGTTGTCGACCTCGGCGAGCAGGGGCAGGTGCGCCGTGATTTTGTTGACCACACCGGTGCGGTGGCCGTCGTCGCGCTCAATGACGCGGGCGAGGTTCTCCTGCTGCGTCAATATCGCCACCCAGTGCAGAGCTATCTGTGGGAGCTGCCCGCCGGGCTGCTCGACGTTCATGGTGAACAGTGGGTGAGCGCGGCCAAGCGGGAGCTTGCTGAGGAGGCCGATCTGACAGCGCGCGAGTGGCACACGCTCGTTGACTACTACACCTCACCGGGTGGGTCGGATGAGTTCATTCGGATCTTCCTCGCGCGCGGCATTGGCGAGGTGCCTGAAGCCGAGCGCCACGTTCGCGAAGCCGAGGAAGCGGACATGGTGCCGGCATGGGTGCCACTTTCCGAGGCGGTCAACAAGGTGTTCGCAGGAGACCTGCACAACCCCTCGACCGTGCTGGGGATTCTCGCAGCCCACATCGGCAGCCAAGAGAACTGGGTCCGCCTTCGACCAGCCGATGCTCCGTTTGAGCTTAAGAAGAAGTAGCGCGCGGACGGAGCGCGAGCAGGGCGTACGTCACGGCGATGATAAACAGCGATGCACCGAGCAGGTGCCCAAGAACGACACCCTCGGGCAGGCCGGCGAAGTACTGCCAGTACCCTAGGGCCGCCTGGAGCGCGACGCTGCCAGCGACCCAGGCGGCACCCTTGACGACTGGTTTGTACTCGGGGATCGACTTCGACCGGGAGTAGATGACCCAGGCGTAGACGGCGAACACCGCGATGAATACCCACATCGTGATCGAGTGGATCTGGGTGATGCGGTAAGGGTTGATCGCAAAGCGGTACGGGGCATCGGGGTCACCGGAATGAGGCCCAGAGCCCGTCACGATCATTCCGAGCACGACGATGGCGCCGGCGAGGATCGCGAGGCTAGTCGCAAGGGCCGGTACCGGCGGGGTCGCGAAGTGCTGAACGGGACCGTCGCCGCGGTACCAGCGCACAACGAGCCACGTTGAGACCCACACGAGTGCCGCAGAGAACAGAAAGTGCGAGCCAACGATCGCTGGGTGAAGTTCGGTCAGTACCGTGACCCCGCCCAGACCCGCCTGGAGGAGTACCCCAAAGGCGGGAAGTGAGGAGAGAATGAGGAAACCGCGCGAGCGCTGATCGCGCTGACGCCACACGGCAACAAATACGGCGACCGCGACGGCGACGACGACCGCGGAGATCACCCGGTTAGAGAACTCGATGTGCGGGTGGATCGACATCGCGGGGTGTTGAACTGACGTGAACTGGCCCGGTTCGCACATCGGCCAGGTCGAGCAGCCAAGCCCTGAACCTGTTAATCGCACAGCCCCACCGGTAATGATGATGAGCACCTGCATGAACAGGTTGAGGTTGATCAGCGCGGTGGTGGCTTTTGTGAGTCTCACCCGCCAATTATCGCACGCCAAACGGCACCGGGCTCACCTAGGACCAGCGGAAGAAGCGGGTTGTGAGATAGGTCAGCGCCGCCGCCCACACGGCGAGGATGACGAGCGCCGATCCGTTGACGACTCCGTCCATGAGGGCCGAGCGCAGGGCGTCACCGAGGGCACCAGAGGGCAAGAACGATGTCCACTTTGGGCCGGGCAGAAGCGTGCCTCCTCCGGCCATGAGCAGAACCCACAGGATGTTCGCAGCGGCGAGAACGGCCTCGGCTCGCAGCGTCCCCGCGAGCAGGAGCCCTAGAGCCGTGAACGCGGCAGTGCCAAGCAGCATGATCGGCACAAGGAGTGCCAGCCCCATGGCTGTGGGTCGCCATCCGAGGGCGAGGCCGATACCGCCAAGGATGATCGTCTGCACAACCTGCATTCCGAGCACGCTGAGGACCTTGCCACCCAGGAGCCCGCTGCGCCCAAGCGGGGTCGTGGCAAACATGCGCAGGGCACCGGCTCGGCGTTCAAAACCGGTCGCGATCGCCTGGCCGGAGAACGCGCTCGACATGACGGCCAGGGCAAGGACACCGGGGGTGATGAGTTGCACCCGGTCTGGGGTGTTGACGGTGATGAGCGAGGAGGTCGACAAGAATATGAGGGCGAGGGCGGGAAGGATCAGGCTGAGCAGGAGTTGTTCGCCGTTGCGTAGGGTCGCGCGCAGTTCGTAACCGCCGTGGGCGAGGAAGCGGCCGATCGCGGGAGCCGCGGTTTGGGTGGTCATCCGAGCGTCCTTCCGGTGAGATCGAGGAACACGTCTTCGAGCGAGCGTTGGGCGACATCGAGGCCGCGGCCTTTCGCCCACTGCGCGAGATCGTCAAAGTCGCGTTGGGTGAACTCCCCGCTGACGCGCACGCTCGTGGGAAGGTGTTCGCCGGTCGCTGTTTCCCCAGCGGTGAGCTCGGCGACCGTGCCGCGGGCGATGACTTTACCGGCGTTCATGACGTAGACCTGATCGGCTAGGTACTCGACTTCGTCCATGAGGTGGGAGGTGAGGATGATGGTCGTGCCGCGCTCGCGGACCTTCATGATGATGTCCCATACGTCGCGTCGGGCAGCGGGGTCGAGCCCAGCAGAGGGCTCATCGAGGAACACCAGCTCAGGGTTACCGACTAGTGCGATGGCCATCGCGAGGCGCTGGCGCATTCCCCCAGATAGGTGGCGCACCTGGGTCGAGGCGAACTCGGTCAGGCCGAACTCGAGCGCGAGAGCATCGACATCTTCGGGGTCGGCGTACATACGCGAGACGTGGCGAAGCAATTCGAGAGCTCGCGCGGACAGCGGCAACCCGCCGTCTTGAATCATCACCCCAACGCGGGGGCGAAGGGCAGCCGAATCGGTGAGCGGGTGGAGGCCAAGGACTTCGATGGTGCCCGAATCGGCGCGCTCTAACCCCTCACAGATCTGTAGCAAGGTGGTTTTGCCGGCGCCGTTCGGCCCAAGAACGGCGGTGATTTTTCCGGTCACGGCAGCGAAATCCACCCCGTCTAGGGCTTGGGTTTTGCCGAACGCGCGGCGGACGTCGGTTAACTCAACACTAAAAGGCACGCTGCACACTCTACGCGGTTAGCCAAAGGTAAGACGAATCACAAGGGGTGGCCAGGGCGCTGGTGAATGCGGTCAAGACGCGGTTTTGGGGTGCCCAAGTTAGGTAAGCCTTCCTTGCGTATCTCGAATAGAGCAACAACAATGTTAGTTAATTCCTGTACACCACAGGGGGTAATGGTTTTGGGAAACGGAGGCCGGTAACGTGACGTTTGACCCCTCCTTGCTAGATCCGGACGACGTTGACGCCGGCACACGTACACGCGTGCTCAGCCTCATCGTCGAAAACGGCCCGATCACGGCCGCCGATCTAGCGAACCAACTCGACCTGACCTCAGCGGCAATCCGACGCCACCTCGGCGTTTTGGAAGCCGAAGAACGAATCACCGTGCAAGAAGAGAGCCACGGGGCAAAGCGCGGACGCGGACGGCCAGCGAAACGCTACATCGCCGCACCCGAAGCGCACCCGGGACTCACGCACGAATACGCTGAAGCCGCCCTCAAAGCACTCTCCATGTTGCGGGATGCGGCGGGGGAAGAGGCGATCACATCGTTCGCATCGGCGCGGGCCGAGCGGATGCGCCAGACGTACCTACCTGCCGTGGAAGCGGCTGGGGAGGATATCGAGGCGCGCGCGGGGGCACTCATGTCGGCGCTTTCTGCCGACGGGTACGCAGCCACCTTGCGCCAGGTGCCCGGCGGAATTGCAGTGCAGCTCTGCCAAGGTCACTGCCCCGTGCTACAGATAGCAAAGGAACATCCCGAGCTGTGTGAAGAAGAGACGCGTATGTTCTCTGAACTGCTCGGCGTACACGTGCAACGACTCGCCACTTTGGCCGGGGGAGAGCACGTGTGCACTACCCATATCCCGGTGAAGATCCCAACGTTTAAGGAACATGAATGAGCACCGAGACTCAGCCAATGACTCAGGATGAAATCCTGGCGTCTATTGGCAACTATGAATACGGATGGCACGACGAGGACGTGCACGGCGCAACCGCCGAGCGTGGCCTGTCAGAAGAGGTCGTCCGCAACATTTCGAAACTCAAGGGCGAATCCGACTGGATGCTGAACGTGCGCCTGCGCGCGCTGCGTCTATTCGAGCGCAAGCCACTACCGACGTGGGGCGCCGACCTGTCGACGATCGACTTTGACAACATTAAGTACTTTGTTCGCAGCACCGAACGGCAAGCCACCTCGTGGGATGACCTGCCTGAGGACATCAAGAACACCTATGACCGTCTCGGGATCCCGCAGGCTGAGCAGGAACGCCTCGTCGCAGGCGTTGCCGCGCAGTACGAGTCCGAGGTTGTCTACCACCAGATCAACGAGGAGCTCGAGCGCCAGGGCGTCATCTTCCTCGACACCGACACCGCGCTCAAGGAGCACCCGGAACTCTTCGAGGAGTACTTCGGCACCGTGATCCCGGCCGGCGACAACAAGTTCGCCGCGCTCAACACCGCCACCTGGTCCGGCGGCTCGTTCGTGTACGTGCCGCCGGGCGTGCACGTGGAGATCCCGCTGCAGGCCTACTTCCGGATCAACACCGAGAACATGGGCCAGTTCGAGCGCACGCTCATCATCGCCGACGAGGGCTCCTACGTTCACTACGTCGAGGGCTGCACCGCCCCGATCTACAACACCGACTCGCTCCACTCGGCGGTCGTGGAGATCGTCGTCAAGAAGAACGCCCGCGTGCGCTACACGACCATCCAGAACTGGTCGAACAACGTGCTCAACCTCGTGACCCAGCGCGCCACGGTGGCCGAGGGTGCGACCATGGAGTGGATCGACGCGAACATCGGCTCCAAGGTCACCATGAAGTACCCGGCCTGCTACCTCACCGGTGAGCACGCCAAGGGCGAGACGCTCTCGATCGCCTTCGCCGGCGCCGGCCAGCACCAGGACACCGGCGCGAAGATGGTCCACATGGCCCCGCACACCTCCTCGACCATCGTGTCGAAGTCGGTGGCCCGCGGCGGCGGCCGCGCCTCCTACCGCGGCCTCGTGCAGGTGCTCGACGGGGCGGACGCCTCCAAGTCGACCGTCCTGTGCGACGCGCTGCTCGTCGACCAGGTCTCCCGCTCGGACACCTACCCGTATGTCGACGTGCGCGAGGACGACGTCGAGATGGGTCACGAGGCGACCGTCTCCAAGGTGAGCGCCGACCAGCTCTTCTACCTCATGTCACGCGGACTGGACGAGGCCGAGGCGTACGCGATGATCGTCCGCGGCTTCGTCGAGCCGATCGCCCGCGAACTCCCGATGGAGTACGCACTCGAACTCAACCGCCTTATCGAACTTCAGATGGAAGGGGCCGTCGGCTGATGTCGACCGTTACTCAGACCGAAGAGAACCACGCGAACCTCAGCACCGACCACTCCCGCCAGCAGGCGGACGGCGCCCACAGCCACGCGGGCGGCGAACTCGTCTCCTCCACCTCCCGGGCCGACCGGCTCAGCTCGTTCGACCTCGAGGACTTCGCGCTGCCCACCGGCCGCGAGGAGGAGTGGCGCTTCTCGCCCGTGCGCGCCCTGCAGGGCATGTTCGCGGGCGAGTTCGCCGGCACCGCTCCAGAGGTCGAGATCACCGCGGCCGACGGCGTCCAGGTCGAGCGGGTCGGTGCCGACGACCCGCGCCTGGGCCGGGCCGGGGTGCCCTCGGACCGGATCGCCGCCGCGGCCTGGCAGGGTCGAGGCGAGTCCTGGGTCGTCACCGTGCCCAAGCAGCACGTCGCCCCCGGTGAGACCACCATCGCCGTCCGCGGCGTCGGCAAGGGCGCGAGCGTCGAGCACGTGGCGATCATCGCCGAGGAGCTCTCCGAGGCGACCGTGGTCCTCGACCACACCGGCACGACCGAACTCGCCCAGACGGTCGAGATCGTGCTCGGCGACGGCGCGCAGCTCAAGGTCGTCTCCGTCCAGGACTGGGACGCGGACGCCGTGCACGCCTCCGCGCAGCGCGCGATCGTGGGCCGGGACGCCCGCCTGCACCACGTGGTCGTCACGCTCGGCGGCGAGGTCGTGCGCCTCACGCCCGAGGCCGAGTTCGCCGGCCCCGGCGGCGAGGTGCAGATGGACGGGATCTACTTCTCCGACTCCGGCCAGCATCAGGAGCACCGCCTGTTCGTCGACCACGCGGTCCCGAACTGCCACTCCCGCGTCGCCTACAAGGGCGCGCTGCAGGGTCAGGACGCCCGCGCCGTCTGGATCGGCGACGTCCTCATCCGCAAGGAGGCCGAGGGAACCGACACCTACGAGCTCAACCGCAACCTCGTGCTGACCGAGGGAGCCCGTGCCGACTCGGTGCCGAACCTCGAGATCGAGACCGGCGAGATCGAGGGGGCCGGTCACGCCTCGGCCACCGGCCGCTTCGACGAGGAGCAGCTGTTCTACCTGCGCGCCCGCGGCATCCCCGAGGACGCCGCTCGTCGCCTGGTCGTGCGCGGCTTCTTCGCCGAGATGATCGCCAAGATCGGCGTGCCCACGGTGGAACAGCGCATGCTCGACGCGATCGAGGCGGAGCTGAACACCGCGATGGGCGAGGTCGCCGACCTCGATGGCGACGAGGACGAGGTGCTCCGCGCGATCGAGGAGGGCCTCGAGGCATGACCGCCCAGGTGGTCGCCCTCCGCGAGGACCTCGAACCGGGGGAGACCCTCAAGCTCGAACTGGACAACGACTCCGGCGAACTGGTCGAGGTGGCGCTCGCGCGCGCCGAGTCCGGTGAGTACTTCGCCATCGGCGACGTGTGCTCGCACGGCCAGGTCTCCCTCTCCGAGGGGGAGGTCGACGGCTACACGCTCGAGTGCTGGCTCCACGGCTCGGTGTTCGACCTGCGCAACGGCTGGCCGCTCGTGCTGCCGGCCACCCGCCCCGTGCCCACCTATCCGGTGACCTACGACGGCGAGAAGATCCTCGTCGACGTCGACAGTCCCACCATCGCATCCAAGCCTGCCTGACCCATAAGAAAGTCGAAAAAACCACATGTCTACTCTTGAAATCCGTGATCTGAAGGTCGCCGTCGAGACCCCCGAGGGCGTCAAGGAGATCCTCCGCGGCGTCGATCTGACGATCAACAGCGGCGAGACCCACGCCATCATGGGCCCGAACGGCTCGGGCAAGTCGACCCTCGCCTACGCGATCGCCGGCCACCCCAAGTACGAGATCACCGGCGGCTCCATCACCTTCGACGGTGAGGACGTGCTCGAGATGACCGTGGACGAGCGCGCCCGCGCGGGCCTCTTCCTGGCCATGCAGTACC
>CAYVDF010000022.1:0-16182 GCA_964450475.1 uncultured Pseudactinotalea sp. | reverse complement strand
ACTGAGCCCCACTTGTCTTGATATTCATCTTCGATGACGACGTGAGCGGTGAGTGCGGGTAGGCCTGAGGTGATCGTCCACGCGTGAAGGTCGTGAACATCAACAACCCCATCGACGCCCCGGATGTGTTCGCGCACTTCAGCAAGGTCGAGGCCCTTGGGAGTTGCCTCAAGGAGGATGTGCACAACCTCAGAGAGCAGTGACCACGCGCGCGGCAAAATAAATAGCCCGATCGCGAGGGAGGCGAACACGTCGGCTCGTTGGTAGTCAGTAAATACGATCACGAGGCCCGCGGCGATGACGCCAATAGAACCGATGAGGTCGCCGAGCACCTCGAGGTAGGCGCCGCGCATGTTGACCGACTCTTTGTGGGTTCCGTGGAGAACCTTTAACGAGATTGCGTTGGCGATCAACCCGGCGACAGCGGCGAGCAACATGGGAGTGGTGGCGATTTCGGGCGGGTGGTTCCACCGTAGGATCGCTGAGACGATGACGTAGATGCCCATCGCCCCAAGAATCAATGCGTTGACGAGGGCGGCGAGAATCTCGGCGCGCAGGAGCCCCCACGTGCGTGAATCCGTTGCAGGTTTACTCGCGAGCGTGATGGCAATGAGCGCGATGAGCACACCGGTGGCGTCAGTGAGAAGGTGACCGGCGTCGGCGAGCAGCGCCAAGGATCCAGAGATCCAGGCACCCAGGAGTTGAACGACGACGGCAATCGCCGTCACCGTCAAAACGATGACTAGGCGCTTGCGGTGCCCCGCAGTGATGGTCTGACCCCCGGGTGATTGCGCCATTTACATTCTTTCGGGCGCGGCAATCCCCAGCAGGTCGAGCACGGTCGCGAGGGTGCGGCGGGTCAGGTCAACAAGCACGAGGCGGCGATCCCGCACAATCCCCTCGGAACTGAGTACTGGGCATGCGTCGTAGAACTCGGTGAAGGTCCGCGCAAGGTCGTAGGCGTAGGTGCACAGCGTGTGTGGTTCGAGAGTTTCGGCCACCGTCGACAGTGCACCTGGGAGTTTGTCGATCGCCAGCGCTAAAGCGCGTTCAGCAGGTTCAAGAGCGGGTGCGTCAGCCGTTGCGAGAACAGATGGATCGGCAACAGCGAGCCCCTGCTCGGCAGCGCGTCGCAGGATCGAGGCGAGGCGGGTGTGCGCGTACTGCAGGTACACACCGGTGTTGCCGGTGAACGAAACCATGCGCTTGGGGTCGAACGTGTAGTCCTTGATTCGGTTCGACGACAAGTCGGCATACTTGATCGCTGCGATACCCGCTTGCTCAGCAATCGTGCGGAGTTCGTCCTCGGATGTATCGGCACCCTTGGCTTCCTTAACGACCGCATACGCCGCCTCGACGGCCTCGGTGATGAGGTCCATGAGCTTGGCGGAGACACCCTCACGGGTTCTGAACGGCTTGCCATCGCTGCCAAGAACCGAACCGAACTGCACGTGCTCGGCACGAATCGAATCGGTGAGCCAACCCGCGCGACGCCCAGCCTCGAAGATGAGGCGGAAGTGCAGCGCCTGCGGGGCACCGACGACGTAGAGGATCCGGTCGGCATCAAGTTCCTTGATGCGGTAGCGCAGCGTGGCGAGATCAGTGGTGTCGTAGCCGTAGCCGCCATCAGATTTACGAACCATAAGCACGGCCGGTTCGTCGTCCTGACCTTTAGTTTCCTCAGAAAGGATGACGAGAGCGCCGTCAGATTCGTGGGCGAGCCCAGAGGCCGTGACCTCCTCGGCCACATCGTCGAGCATGGGGTTATAGAACGATTCTGGCGCTACATCTTCGGGCGTCAGTAGGAGCCCAAGGCGGTCATACACCTGGCTGAAGAAGCGCTCGGATTCGGCAACGATCTCGCGCCACACGGCGAGCGTCGCCTCATCGCCCGACTGCAGGGCAACAACGCGCCGCCGCGCGCGGTCAGCGAACTCAGGATCGGAATCGAACTCGACCCGCGCGTCCCGGTAGAGGTCATCGAGCGCGGCAACGGGCGAGCCATCGGTGAGCTCATCGGCGCGCCACTGCGCCTCTGGGTGCTCGTCGATGTACTGAATGAGCATCCCAAACTGGGTACCCCAGTCGCCGAGGTGGTTCTGCTTAATGACCTCGGAGCCGAGGAAGCCAAGGATGCGCACGAGCGCGTCACCGATGATCGAGGAACGCAGGTGCCCAACGTGCATTTCCTTCGCGATGTTTGGCGCGGAGTAGTCGATAATCGTGCGGACGCCCGCTTCAGTGGCCGGAACCGCGAGCCGCTCAGACGCCGCGCGCAGCGCAACCTGCTCCCACAGCGCCGCATCGGTCAGCGTGATGTTGATGAAGCCAGGACCAGAAACTTCCGATACCGCAATGAGCGGGTTGCCCTGAAGTCGAGTGTTTATCTCCTCCGCGATCTGCCGCGGCGCAGCGCCCACCTTCTTCGCGAGTGCCATCGCGGCGTTCGCTTGCACATCTGCGTGATCGGAGGGGCGGATCAGCGGATCGGCGCCCGCCTGCTCGGGGTAGGCATCGGCGATCGCGGCAGCGAGGGCGGCGTTAAGTTTCTCCTCGAGCGAGGATTCAGCGGCAGAAAAGTCTGGGGCGGAGGGATTCACAGTCACAGGGATATTCTCCCACTGCGATCCTCCGCCCCAAGCCGAATGTGACGAGATCTACTACTTCGTGGCGTCCTTCGCGTCGTCGATCTTCTTCTCGACAGTCTTCGCCGCGTCTTCGACCTTGTCTTTTGCAGCTCGCGCAGTGGACGTCGCCTTCTTCTGCACGGTCTTGGCTGCATCCTCGACCTTGTCTTTGACGTCCTCAGCCTTGTCTTTAGCGTCATCGACGACGTCTTCTACCTTGTCCTTGATGTCTTCGGCTTTGTCTTTGGCCGCGTCGACAGCCTTTTCGGCCTTGTCCTTCGCAGCTTCAGCGGCCTCACCGAGCTTCGTGCTCACTGCAGGGCTGACCGCAGCGGGAGCATCGTCCCAGTACTCCTCAGCCCATGGGTCATCGACCGGCTTGGTGCGGCGCCAAATGAGGATGCCTGCACCGGCGACGGCGGAGCCCACGAGGACCCAGCCGAGTTTGCGGCCAAAGCCGCCCTTCTTCGCCTTAGCCTCGGCAGCCTTCTCGACCTTCTTCAAAGCTTCTCCAGCCTTGGTGGCCGTGGCGTCGGCGGCCCTGTCGGCGCCGTCCTTCGCGAAGTGAGCCGCGTCTTCCATCTTGGACACGACGGTGGGAAGCACGTCGTCAACAAGCTTGTCGTGCGCGGAGTCTACGAGGTGGCGACTCTTTTGCGCAGCGTCAGCGATCCGCGGGGCAGTTGCCTCGACGGCGTCACGCCAGGCCTTATCAACCTTGGGCGCAGCCCAGTCCTTGGCAGCCTCGACACGGGGAGTCGCCCACTCGAGGGCGTCATCAGCGAGCTGCCGAGCAATCTTGCCGGCCTCGGCTGCTTGATCCTTAATCTGGTCAGCTGAAATCTTTGGTTGCTTAGCCATCTCACTCGTCCTTCGCGGGTTTTCGGGTCTGAGGGTGGACTTTTGGTTCACTTATATCCTGCCACCCATATGGCGTTAGTGCAGGTTTAATTTTTACTTTCACCGCTCAGCGAATATTCCTTGCCAAGCCCTGAGTTTTCAGCGGTAAACCACGCTCTGCTGTGCCCTAATCCACCCGTGTCGAGCGTTGGGGCGGGTTTCGCCGTATGCCTAGCAATGAGAGAATAGGGAGTTATGGAAGCTATTTTGCACACATCCGCCGGTGACATCACCGTTGAACTTTTCCCCAACCACGCGCCCAAGACGGTTCGTAATTTTGTCGAACTCGCCAAGGGTGAACGCGAGTGGACCCACCCCCAAACGAAGGCGACGTCGACCGATCCGTTGTACGACGGCACGATTTTCCACCGGGTCATCGCGAACTTCATGATCCAGGGTGGTGACCCGATCGGCACTGGTACCGGTGGCCCGGGCTACACCTTCAACGATGAGATTCACCCCGAACTCAACTTCAACGACCCGTACGTGCTCGCGATGGCGAACGCAGGAACCCGCTTCGGCAAGGGAACCAATGGGTCGCAGTTCTTCATCACCGTTGCCCCGACCACGTGGCTGCAGGGCAAGCACACGATCTTCGGCAAGGTCAATGACCAGGCCTCGAAGGACGTCGTCGACAAGATCGCAGCGGCCGCCACCGGCGCGCAGGATCGCCCACTGGACGACATCACTATCAACTCGATCGAAATTGTTGACTAGCAAGTGACTAACTACCCTTCCGCTCCGTACCCAGGGGCGCCGGGAGGGGGGAACAACGATTCGGGTGGGGGCTCTTCTGCGGAAGGGCCCTCGCCGTATTCCTCCACTCCTACGTGCCCGCGTCACCCCGACCGGGTGTCGTACGTGCGCTGCCAGCGCTGCGAACGCCCCGTGTGCATCGACTGCCAGCGCCCGGCAGCGGTGGGGATTCAGTGCGTTGACTGCGTGAGGTCAGCCAACAAAGAGATGCGCCCAACCCGAACGGTGCTCGGCGGACGGGTCACGACCTCGCGCCCTTACGTCACGCGCACTCTCGTGGGAATTAACCTCGCGATCTTCCTGCTCGGATTCGTGACTCCGATGATCCAGCAGGCGTTGATCTTCTGGCCTGCCGTGGGGATGGTTCAGCCCTACCGTGCCATCACGACCGGGTTCCTCCACGCCGGGCTCATGCATCTAGCGTTCAACATGTACGCGCTCTGGCTTATCGGCCCGCTCCTGGAGAATGCGCTCGGGCGCTGGCGCTTCATCGCCCTGTACTTCCTCAGCCTCCTCGGCGGCACCGTTGCCGTCGTGCTGTTTGCCAGCCCCGAGGATCTGTCGTGGGTGACCGGAGTTCTAGGCGCATCGGGCGCAGTATTCGGCTTGTTCGGCGCTGTGTTCTTCGTGCTTCGGCACCTCGGGCGCGATGCTACGCAGATCCTGACGATTATCGGTATCAACGTTGTGATCTCGTTCGTCGTCAGGGGAATCTCGTGGCAGGCGCACCTCGGCGGCCTCCTCGTTGGCGCTCTGCTTGCGGTTGTGTTCACGCGTTTGCCCCGCGAACGTCAACACACCGGCGGAGTCGCGGCCGTCGCCCTCGTGGCAGTACTGCTCGTTGGCGCGTATGTCGGACTGTACGTGATGAAACTGGGCTTCTAGAAGTTATCCCCAGAGTAATTCACACCTGTGGAATTACACCTATGTAAGTTATCCCCACATGTGGATATCCCTGTGGATAGCCTGGTGGGGATAACTTATTCCTCAATCGTGCTCTGATCGAGCGGGATATATGGCTCGATCCACGGGAACACCCACTCGAACAGCGCATACACAATCGCCGCGAGCAGGATCAGGATGATGAGAAGTTTGACAATCACAGGCCCAGGAAGGGCTCGCCAGAACGCCGCGTACATCACAGGCTCCCTTCTGGAAGATCTTCAGGCCGGCCGTCAGAAGCGTACGTCCAGTAGTCGAGCTCGCCGTGGGTGATCCACCGTTCGCTGATTTGCCACAGTGGGTGGCACGTCGTCAGGGTGATCATCGCGGTGGTCGGCGCGTCGCCGGGGGATAGGGGGTTGGGTGCGAGAACTTCCGTGGCGGTGGGTAGCACGATGCGATCGCTCGTCACCCGATACACGTAGAACCGATCCTTAGTTCGCACAATGAGTGGATCACCGGGGCGCAGCTCTTCAACGTACCGGAAGGGTTTACCCTTGGATTGACGGTGCCCGGCAAGTGCAAAGTTACCGATCTGCCCAGGCAGCCCCGTATTTTCGTAGTGGCCAATGTAGCCCTCGTTGATGACCGAGGGGCCAACCCCCGATGCGATGGGCATCTTGTATTCCTCACCCCAGCGGGGAACGTAGAGGACGGCGAATTGGCCCTCACCGAATTCTTCAGGTGCTGGCTCCTGTTGCTTCGTGGCGATCTGCGTGGCCGCTACCGGCACCGCCTCTTCTTGGAATGTAGAGATGTGTTCGCTAGCCTCCCGCATCCCAATGATGTCGGTATAAAAGATCTGCCATACGACGAGTAACCCGACCAGAACACCGGCCGTGATGAGCAGTTCACCGATAACTCCGATGATGACGGCCAGAACTGACGGGCGGCGCCGTCCGTGGGTTTCTTTCCGAGGCTGATGTACCGGTAAGGGGTCAGCTGGCTGCGTGTTCGTCATTCAGTTCCTGGTGGGATAGTGAGGGGTTCAACCTGTGCTGGGAGAGAAATCGGGTCCTCGCCAACCAATCCAGCGTAGTTCATCGCAAGAATTCCCTCGTCAGCAGCGATGGTGAGGCGGTCGCTGGATTCCAATGACCACCCTAGCTGCAGGGCCTCAACATAATCGAGATATGTCTGCACCTGTGGGGAACTCATGAGTGAGGCTTCCAGGGCCCGAGAATCCCCAATCGCCGAGATCACGTATGGCGGGGAATACACCGATCCATCGATGAGCAGAACGTTTCCGACGCATCGAATCGAGGATCGGCTTGTTACTCGGTGGCCTTGTACTGACATCGCTTCAGCACCGCCAGCCCACATCGCGTTCATCACGCCCTCGAGATCCTGCTGGTGCACGATGAGGTCATCGGGCCGGATTCCCTCTGGGAGCGGGTCGCGAATTGGCGCGTCCCAGAGTTTGACGGTCACGCCCTGGCCTTCCACGGCGGTACGGCCGACGGCAATCTCTAGTTCTGGGGTGGGAGCGAGCACCGAGTCTTGCTTCGTGATGAGCTCAGCCACCTCAGAGCGCAGCGCTTCGACTTCCTTGTTCGTTTCGCTCAGGCGCTGGCGTTCGATATGCACAAGATCGGCGAGATTCTGCGGCCTGCGCTGATCGGGTGGGGTGGCGAACAGGGTCGCGTTCGTGGCAAACATGATGCCGGCGATGAAGCCGACAATGCCCACACTCCACCCGAGAGTGCGGGAACGAACATTGGCGTGCGACCCAGGCATGAATCAATTCTAAGGTGGGTCAAGTCGGAAATATCCATGCACACTTCAGAGTAGGATGGCTCAGAGTCTTACAAGGAGTTCACCTCATGCCTAAATCACGTTCGCGCAAGAAGAACACCGCGCCCCAGGCGTTCCCGACCTCCTCGAACAAGGAGGCACCAAACCCCGACTGGTGGGTGCCCGTCATGGTTGGGTTCATGCTCGTTGGGCTCGTGTACATCGTCGTCACGTACCTGTCGGGTGCGCGTTACCCCATCCCGGGGATCGGCAACTGGAACCTCGGTGCGGGTTTCACGCTCATCATGGTCGGCTTCCTCATGACGATGCGGTGGCGTTAAGAACCGCCACCGCACCGCATTAAACCAGCCTCACCGCCGCTCGAGGGGTTAGTCGTTCTCCTCGGGCGGCGTGCTTTCGCTCGGAGTCGGATTCGGGGTTGGCTCCGGGGTCGGCTCAGGCGTGGGCTCAGGCGTCGGTTCCGGGGTTGGCTCAGGCGTGGGCTCAGGCGTCGGTTCCGGAGCGGCCTCAGCAACCTGGAGCGTGATCGTCTCATCGACGGCGCGCAGCCCGTCCTTGTCCTGGCTCAGCACCTCACCCGGTGGGTAGTCAGATACCGGTACCGGAATGAGGTCGGTGTTCACGCGAATACCTTCAGGTAGAGCAGCGCGTGCTTCATCGATGTTCTTGCCGACAACATTGGGAACTTCCACAAGGCCCGTCGCGAGGTAGATGGTGATCTTTTCGCTCGGATCAATTGATTCGCCGGCCTCGGGAATCGTCCGCGTGACGATGTCTTTGTGCTTGTTCGCGACGTTCTCCGTCTCCCACACAAGGTTGGTGAACCCTTGGCTGTTCAACAGCTGCTGGGCGAGATCCTTCTTCAAATCGAGCACATCGATCATTTCGATCGCGTCGGGTCCGGCGGAGAACCACACCTTGACCTCGCTGCCTTCGTCCACCATCGTGCCCGATTCCGGATCCCATTCGATGAGCAGATCTGCCTCGATCTCATCGTGAGCCTTGGGCTCTTGGATCGCGATCTCCAACTTCGCATCGCGTAATGCGTCGCGGACCTCGGCCTCGGTCATGCCCTGGGAAAGCTCGGGCACGGCGACCTGGTTCGGTTCGACTGTCGTGTCCTGGTTCATGAGGATATAGGCCGCGATCCCACCGATAACGACCAGGGCGATGAGCACGACCCAGATCCACGCGCGAGACTTTTCTTTCTCGTCGTCAACGATCTCACCAGTGCCAGGGAAGGGGCTTTCTGAGTGCGGCATGACCGTCGTCGCGGCAACCGGCGGGAACGGTGAGGCCGACCCGAGAACTTCAGTCGCAGCGGCCTGAGCTACGACGGCGGGGGCACTAACAACGCCCGAGCGGGCAGCGGCCTCGAGGTCGGCGCGGAAGGCCGCAGCCGAGGAGTAACGCGCGTCGCGGTCCTTCGCGAGAGCCTTCATGACGATGCGGTCGAGTGCCTCAGGCACATCGGGCGCGATAGAGGAGGGGAGCGCGGCCTGCTCACCGACGTGCTGGTAAGCAACCGCCACGGGGGAATCCCCAGTGAACGGTGGCTGGCCCGTGAGAAGTTCGTACAGCAAGCACCCGGTCGAGTACAGGTCGGAGCGAGCGTCAACAGTTTCACCGCGCGCCTGCTCCGGGGAGAGGTACTGCGCCGTGCCAACAACCGCCTGGGTTTGGGTCATCGCCGATGCGGGGTCGGCGAGCACGCGGGCGATGCCAAAGTCCATGACCTTGATCGCCCCCGTTGGGGTGAGCATGACGTTGGCAGGTTTGATATCGCGGTGCACGATGCCCGCGTGGTGCGAGTACTCCAGCGCGTTGAGCACGCCGATGGTGATCTCGATGGCCTCATCGATCGGCAGTGCCGAACCATCGCGCACGAGATCGCGCACGGTGTGCCCCTCGACGTATTCCATGACGATGAACGGCACCGTGTGCTGCGTGCCATCGCTCGCGATGTATGCCTCTTCACCCGAGTCGTACACCGACACGATCGAGGGGTGGTTGAGCGACGCCGCTGACTGGGCTTCCCGCCGGAACCGTGCCTGGAACGTTGCGTCGGTCACGAGGTCGGTGCGCAGCGCCTTGATCGCAACGGTGCGTCCGAGGCGGGTGTCACGCCCGATGTACACCTCGGCCATCCCACCGCGCCCAATGAGCTCGCCAACCTCGTATCGTTCCGCATATACGCGAGGCAGTTCTTCAGCCACGTATCGGCCTTTCATTCAACGACGGAACCATATGTGTTTCCGCAATCTCTTCGTCACTGTAACTAAGACTATCGATCCCAGCACCGAGCGCGAGCGCAAAGATTATGACGCTTGCCCCAGATTTCCACGGCCAGCGCCGCTCTGTGCGCGCCTCAACTCCCTGGGTTGGAGTGTTTGCCTTCGGTTTGTCCTCGTCATCCGCAGTCACTGGATGCCAATTGACGGCGGGTGTCGCCTTGGTCACGGCCGCCGGCGGCCGTACGGCAACATTTGTTTTTATTTCCACGGGGCCGCTCGGCTCGAGCGGGCGCCCCGCCCGTTTTTCGCTCGACTCTTCGCGCAGAACCTTGCGCGGGGGGAGCCGATAGTTGCCGTGCTCATCGATGATGTGGCGCGGGGCTGGTTCGGGCGCGGGTTCGAGGTGCGGCAGGAGCTCCTCGATGATCCGGGCGAGCGACGCAGCCGAGCGCGGGCGGTCCTCGGGTTCCTTCGACAGCATCGACATGATGATCTCGCGCACGCGCGGGTCGATGTGCTTGGGCATCTCGGGAACAGGCTGGTTGACGTGCGCGAACGCAATATCGACTTGGGTCTTGCCTGTGAAGGGCCGGTGCCCAACGAGCGCCTCGTATCCGATGACGCCGAGGGCATAGATATCCCCGAGTCCGGTGGCGGCTTTACCCATTGCTTGCTCGGGCGGCAGGTACTGCGCCGTGCCCATGACCATTCCGGCCGCGGTCATCGGCGCTTGGTTCGCGCCAATCGCGATTCCAAAGTCGGTGATCTTGACGTACCCATCGGGGGTGATGAGCAGGTTCGCTGGCTTAACATCGCGGTGCACGACCCCGCCCATGTGCGCGGTGTGCAGGCCGCGCGCGGTCTGCGCGAGGATCGGCAGCACTTGCAGCGCATCGAGCGTGCCTTCCCGTGCGAGCAGATCAGAGAACGGTTCCCCAACGATGAGTTCTTGGATGAGGTAGCCCGAGCCGTCCTCTTCGCCATAGTCGTACATCGCCGCAATATTTTGGTGTGACAGCCCCGCGGAGTTGCGGGCCTCCGCTCGCAGCCGCTGGAGGAATGCCTCATCACCGGCGAACTCTGGGCGCAGGACCTTCGCGGCGACGCGGCGGTCGAGGTGTTCATCGACGGCGACCCACACCTCGCCCATGCCTCCGACAGCGATGAGTTCGGTCAGGCGGTAGCGGTTGCCTAGCAGCAGACCTGCTTCGGGTTTCATCGGATCACCGCCTCCATAATCGCCTTGGCGATCGGGGCGGCAACCTTCGCACCGGTGGCCTCCGAGCCGAGCGAGCCACCATTCTCGACGACGACGGCGACCGCGATCTGCGGGTCATCGGCGGGGGCGAACGCGGTGAACCACGCGTGCTGCGCATCGGCCGTGCCGCTCTCAGCAGTACCGGTCTTGCCGGCAACGGAAACACCGGCCATCCGTGCCGGCCCACCGGTGCCCTCGTTGACGACCTTGATCATCATGTCCGTCATCGTCCGCGCCGTTGAAGGGGAAATCGGGCGGGAGAATTCTTCCGGCGTCGCCGAGAACGTCACCCGCAGGTCCGAGCCGCGCTGAGTCTGCACGAGGTAGGGAGTCATGAGCACGCCGTCGTTAGCGATCGCCGCAGAGACCATCGCCATTTGCAGCGGGGTGACGCGAACGTCGAACTGCCCGATCGCGGACATCGCGAGCTGCGCGTCGTCCTTCGGGTCACCAAACCGCGAGGGAGCGGTGCGCAGCGGGATGCGCAGGTCGCGGCCGAACCCGAAGGCCTCGGCCTGGGCGCGCAGCGCATCGGTGCCGAACTCCATCGCGAGGTTTGCGAACGGGGTGTTGCACGAGACCGTGAGCGCGTGCTCGAGCGTCGCCTTTTCGCCGGCGCCGCACTGGGCGCCGCCAGGGTTCTTGATTTGGCGGTCGGTGTTTGGCAGGTTGAGCAGGGTTGGGGCGTCGACGACCGTTTCGGGCGTGTACTCACCCGATTCCAGCAACATCGCGAGGTCGATGAGCTTGAACGTTGACCCAGGCGGGTACTGATCGCCGGAGATCGCGCGGTTGATGAGCGGGCGATCCTCACGCTCTAGCAGCTCGTTGTATGCCTTATTGACGGCGGCCGTATCGTGGCTCGCGAGCACCGTCGGGTCGAACGTTGGGGAGGACACGAGCGCGAGAATCTCACCCGTCTTGGGGTTCAGAGCAACGGCTGCGCCGCGCTGGTTGCCAAGCGCATCCCTCGCGGCCTTTTGCGCGCGCGGGTCGATCGTTAGCTCGACTGAGCCGCCGCGTTCTTCCCCCCCAGTGATGAGGGTGCGGATGCGCGACCACAGGAGGGAATCGTCGGAGCCGTTGAGAACGTCGTTCGCGGCGCTTTCCACCCCGGTTGCCTGGAAGACGACGGAGAAGAACCCCGTCACCGGCGCATAGAGCTCGCCCTGTTCATACACACGCTGGTACCGGAACGGGTCCTTGACCTTAACGGAGTGAACGATCGGCTCGCCGTCAACAACAATCGGGCCGCGATCGCGGCCGTATTCGCGGTAGACGGTGCGGTTGTTGCGCGAATCGGCGTTGAGTTCGCCGGCCTGCACGTACTGCACAACTGTTGTTTGAACCATGAGCGCGAGCAGCATGATCATCGCGACGATACCGAGACGGCGGATGGGCGTATTCACGAATCGCTCCCCTCGCCGTCATCAATCGCGGGAAACTCAGAGGTATCGCCAATGCGGCGGCGACGCGAGCGGCCCCAACCGTGGGTCGATTCGGCCTCTGGGAGCATATCGACGGCGATGAGTGCGGTTTCGGATGAGACCGACTGTACGGGTGCGGGTCGGCGTGTGCCGTCGGAGATGCGTATCAGCAGCGCGACCATGATCCAGTTCGTCACGAGTGAGGTTCCGCCGGCGGCGACGAACGGCAGGGTGAGGCCGGTCAGGGGGATGAGGCGGGTGACGCCGCCAACGACGACGAACACTTGGAACGCGATGGAGAAGCCGATGCCGGCGGCGAGCAGTTTGCCGAAGCCGTCGCGCACCCCGATGCCGGCGCGGAGGGCGCGGTGCACGAGGAGCATGAACATCATGAGGATGGCCATGAGGCCGGTGAGCCCGAGCTCTTCGCCGAGGGAGGTGTAGATGAAGTCGGAGTTGGAGTATGGCACGAGCAGCGGGTAGCCGTTGCCGAGCCCGGTGCCGAAGAGGCCGCCGTTGGCGAGGCCGAAGAGGCCGTTGACGAGTTGGTAGGAGCCGCCGGGGGTGCGGTTGTAGGCGGCATCGCTCATAGCGTCGAGCCAGATGTCGAAGCGGGCGGCGACGTGGCCGAACAGGTTGACGGCGAGGAGCACCCCGCCAGCAAAAAGCGTCAGGCCGAGCACGATCCACGACGTGCGTTCGGTAGCGACGTAGAGCATCGCAACGAACAGGCCGAAAAATAGGAGCGAGGTGCCAAGGTCGCGCTGGGAGACGAGCACGAGGATGCCGGCGGCCCACACGACGAGCAGGGGCCCGAAGTCGACGGGGCGGGGGAATTGGATGCCGAGGATTTTCGGGCCTGCGAGGGTGAGGCGGTCGCGGTGCGTCACGAGGTAGCCGGCAAAGAATATTGCCAGCAAGATTTTTGAGAGCTCTGCGGGCTGGAACTGGAATGAGCCAATGCCGACCCAGAGGCGCGCGCCGTTGATCGTGCGGCCGATTCCGGGCAGGAGCGGGGCAAGCAGGAGGGCGAAACCGACCGTCATGGCGAGGTAGGGGAGGCGGCGCAAGGTGCGGTGGTCGCGGATAACGACGAGCGTGATGATCGCGGCGATAACGCTGATGACCATCCACAGGAGCTGGCGATCGGCGACGGCGGATTCGCGCCCGCGGGCGATCTGCGCAAGGTCAATGCGGTAGATCATGACGATGCCGATGCCGTTGAGTGCCGCGACAATCGGCAGGATCAGGGGGTCTGCATAGGGTGCGACGAAGCGGATCGCGATGTGGATCGCGATGATCGAGCCGACGTACATCGCGGCGTAGGTGATGAAGCTTTCGGGCAGGGTGCCGTCAATATTCAGCGACACGAGCGCGAGGCCGCCAAGCCCGATCGCGATCGCGAGCAGCGACATGACCAGTTCGGTTCCCCGACCAGCCCGAGAGCGCGCTGCAGTGACGGTTGCCATTACTTAGCCTCAGCCTCCAACTCGCCCAGGATTGTGCGTGCCTCATCGAGCGAGCTCGCGGGAATGCCCTGGCCAACGCGCGACTGCGCGAACTGCGGCAGGTCATCCACCGACAGGTCGGAGAGTTCGTGCACGTGGGAGAGTTTCAGTGGGCCAACTTCCTGCGGAATACCGCGGTAGATCGCCACCACGTTCGTTCCGGGTTCGACCTGATAGGCGATCGGATCGCCCGCCTCAACGGTGGCCGGAGCCAAGTAGTACTGCGTTTGGGTCCAGTTGTATCCGGCGAAGAGGCCGCCGCCAATGGCTCCGATGAGCACCAGGAGCCCGAGCGCGCGCACCCACCACGAGCGGCGACGCGGGGCATCAAGGTCGACGCCGATATCGGAATCTGCCGCCTCGTAGCCGTGGCGCTGCAGGAGCGCGGCCGCGCGCCCAGCCGGCGTCGATACCCCGCGCGTTGGGTTATTGCGTTCGACCGCGGCAGCACCAACGATCTGCGGTTGGTTGCGTACGGGTGTTGCGCCGTCGACGATGTCGGCGAGGATGACCGTAATGTTGTCCTGCCCGCCGGCGCGCAGCGCGAGATCGACGAGTTTATCGGCGCATTCATCGAGGTCAGAGAACTCTGCGAGGGTTTCGGCGATCGTCTCATCCGAGACCATCCCCGACAAGCCATCGGAGCACAACAGCCAGCGCTCGCCCACGCGCAGCTCGCGCACGGTCGTGTCGAGTTCAAGCGAGGTCGACAGATCCCCGAGCGCTCGCAGGATGATCGAGCGTTGCGGGTGGGTCTCTGCCTGCTCGGGCGTGATCTGGCCGATGTCCACCAAGTGCTGAACGAACGTGTGATCCTTCGTCACTTGGTGCAGCACGCCATCGCGGAAGAGGTATGCGCGCGAGTCACCAATGTGAACCATGGCAGCGGCCGCACCTGATCGCAGCATTGCGATTACGGTCGTGCCAAGCCCCGCCAAGGATGGATTCTGTGCAACGAACTCACCGAGGTCAGCGTGCGCGTGTTCCAGCGCGCGCTCCAAGTGGTCGAGCAGGTCGTCGGAGCCGTGGGCGTCGGCATCGAGCGGGGCGAGGTGAGCGAGCGCAACGGAGGAGGCGATGTCCCCACCGGCCGCACCGCCCATGCCGTCAGCAACGACGAGGAGCTGGGGCCCGGCATATCCGGAGTCTTGGTTGGTGGCGCGCGTCAATCCGATGTCGGAGCGCGCGGCAAACTTAAATGCGATCGTCATTAGCGGAGCTCAATCACCGTCTGCCCAATGCGCACGGGCGTGCCCACGGGCAGTGGGGCACTTCCAAAGAGTTGCTGTGAACCGATGAACGTGCCGTTGGTTGACCCGAGATCCTCCACGTACCACGTACCGGCCTCGGGGTAGATCCGCGCATGGCGGGTTGAGGCGTACGTGTCATCCAGCACGAGCGTGCACGAGGGATCACGCCCGATCGTGATCGAGGTTGTTCCCAGCGCCATCGTTGTTCCCGACAGCCGCCCACCGGTGATGTGTAGGCGCAGAGGTCCGCTCGAGGTACGCGCAGGCGCGGGCTTCGGCGCAGGCGCCGGCGCTTTCGACTGGTGTACCGAACCGCGCGCAAAAATCCGCGTGCCATAGATATCGCGGCGCAGAACCGCGATTGCGCTAAGAACAAAGATCCACAGCAGCGCGAGGTAACCGAGCCGGAGGGTCGTGACGAGAAGCTCGCTCATGCAGCGCCGCCCGAGGAGGGGGCGCCAGCACCGGCCCAGAACGTGATCCGCGTCCGTCCGATCGTGATCGTGTTTCCATCAACGAGGGTTGCCGCATCAACGCGGTGCCCCTCAACAAAGGTTCCGTTCGTCGAACCGAGGTCGCGCGCGATCACACCACCGGGCGTCACGCGGATCTCCAAGTGCTCACGGGAGACACCGGTGTCGGAAAGAATAATGTCGGCTTCGCTACCCCGCCCTAGCACAGTCCGCTCGCCGGTCAACAGGTAGCGTTGCCCATCGACGTCAATAATTGGCTGGGAACGAAACGCCCCAGGCTGCGGCGCAGGTGTCGGCACAAATCCCTCCACGGCGGGCTCCTCAACAACAGGTTCAGGGGTGTTGGCAACGTCTGGTGCGGGCGGCTCAGGCTCCGCGAAAATTGGGTCTCCAAGGTGCGCTGACGAGGACCGGATCTTGAACTGCCCCGTCGAAAAATCGGAGAATTCCTCGAGCGTCACGTGCACAGGACCAACGAAAACATACCCTTGATCGGCAGCGTGGCTCGTGGCCGTCGTGACGAGCTCGTTCGCCAACTCATCCGCGCCCCACTCATCGATCCGGCGGCGGTCGGCCTCGGCAAACTCGACAACGAACACGTTCGGCACAACGGTGCGTCCGCGCGATAGTGACGCCGCGCGATCGTCCATCTCATTGCGCAGCGCGCTCGCGATGTCGACGGGCTTGAGGTCAGCCCGAAACGCGCGTGCAAAGGTGCTGCTCAATGCGCGTTCCACACCCTTTTCGAAGCGATCGAGAACTCCCATGGCACCTCCCTTTGACGAATCGTTGTGACGGCGAGCGTCCTACTTAGCCTCGTATCTTTACCTATCGTAGTTGTCTTGTTGATATCTCGCCGCTTTCACCCACAGTGTGCTTGGTTATGTTCCCGTGCGCGTGGGAGCGATCACAGCGGAGCAGTCCTTCGAAATTGGGGCGAAAGCGCGGAGACGTGTTAGTCTTTTCTTCGGCCCAAGAACTAGCGTTCCAAGGCCCTGGCGCGAGTGGCGGAATAGGCAGACGCGCACGGTTCAGGTCCGTGTGCCCGAGAG